>JAEWKR010000137.1 GCA_023457715.1 Verrucomicrobiota bacterium | reverse complement strand
GTAGCCACAGAGAGCACAGAGCTCCGACACAGAGGACACGGAGGCTCGGTCCTTGGACAAACCTGTTCATCGCGTGACGCCCAAGACAGTCGCAGCGCCCGCCTCCGGCTCGGCTCTGATTGGGCCTCTGTGACCTCTGTGGCAAAATCGGAATTCAGGTTCGATGTTCGACGTTCGACGTTCGATGTTCGATGTTCGATATTCGTCCTTCACGCGCTTTTCGCTCGATCGACCTCGATCTTCAGCGCGGTCAGCGAGAACCAGATGTCCCAGAGGAACCAGACCAGCGCCAGGATGAGAAACACGACACTGGCGCCGAAAATGGCGACCATCTGCAGACTGAACTGCCGGTCGACAAACGCGCCGATGAAGATGACCATGACGAGCACGCACGAAAGCAACATGCTCAAGCCGGCAAACGTCACCGCCATCCTCAGCAACTTCGCCCGGCTCCACATGATCGCGAGTTGATCCTCGATCGGTGCCCGCGCTGCCGGCACCACGACGTGCGCTGACTCGGCCAGTTTACGCGTGCGATCGACGATCCGCCCCATCCGGTTCGTCAACGTGATCATCAGCGCGCCGACACCGGAGAGCAGGATGACCGGGGTCACCGCCGTCTGAATGATACCCAGCGAGGAGTCCGTCAGCACGTCGGTCATGCGAGGCAGACAAGCGGAAAAACGCCAAACGTCGAAACCTTAAGCAGAAGGAGGCCCGGCTGCGCCGGGATTTGAGATCTGAAATTTGAGATTTGAGATAGCTCCTTGCTGGCCTGGCCTTCCGGACCTCTGGCCTTCCGGCCCTCTGGCCCTCCGGCCCTCCGGCCTTCCGGCCCTCCGGCCCTCCGGCCGTTCTGCCGTTCTGCCGTTGCCACGTGCGCCAATTGGGTTTGACCTCGGCCTCGCGTGCCGCCGCCCCCCGCCAAACCGCCTTCCGCCAGCCTGACCGGCGTCCTGGAACGGATCATCTTCCTGAATGAGGAAAACCACTACACGATCGCGGAGTTCCGGCCGGATGGAACGGGTGGCTCGGGGGAAAAGCGGCCGGAACCGGTCACCATCGTGGGAGCGCTGCCCGGCGTGGAATGCGGTGAAACGCTCCACCTCGCCGGCGAATGGACCCGGCACGCCCAGCATGGCGCCCAGTTCAAGATCGCCGCGTTCAAGAGCGAACTGCCCGCGAGCGTGTACGGAATCCGCAAATACCTCGGCAGCGGCTTGGTGCCGGGCATCGGCAAGGTCTACGCCAACAAGATCGTCGACGTCTTCGGGACGGACACCTTCCGGATTCTGAGCGAGGAATCAGCCCGGCTGCGCGAGGTCGAAGGCATTGGTCAGAAGCGGGCTGCCGCAATCAAGCGCGCGTGGGACGAAAAACGGACCGAGCGCGAACTCTACATCTTCCTTCAGACGTATGGCGTGACCCCGACGCAGTGCGTGAAACTCGTGAAGCAGTACGGCGCCCAAGCGAAGGCGATCCTGACCACGCAGCCCTACCGGGTGGCCCGCGAGATCGATGGCATCGGTTTCAAGACCGCCGACCGGATCGCCATCAACCTCGGGTTCGCGAACGACGCGCCGCCGCGGCTCGATGCCGGTATCCTCTTCGCGCTGGAAACGCTGCAGGAGGAGGGCCACACCGCCTATCCGGAAACGGAGTTGCGCGACTACACCGCCAACCTGCTTGAAACGGATTTGCAACGCATCGAAGCCCGGATTGCGGCGTTGATCGAGTCCAAGGCGGTGGTGCGCCAATCTCAAACCTCAGATCTCAAATCTCCCATCGCTCTCGTCCAGCTGCCACATAACGACCGGGCAGAGCAGAAGATCGCCGCCACGGTCGCGCGGCTGTTGCGGGTGGCCAGCGGACTGCCTCCGATTCGTGTCGATGCCGCCGTAAAATGGGCGGAGGAAAAGGCGGGGTTCGGTTTTGCCGATCTTCAGCGCTCCGCCGTGAGGCACGCCCTCACGCACAAGGTCTCGGTCCTGACCGGCGGGCCGGGCACGGGCAAAACCACCATCCTCCGCGCGCTGGTCGAAATCCTGAAGGCGAAGAAGGTCCGGGTGCATCTCGCCGCACCCACCGGTCGCGCCGCCCAACGACTGGCGGAATCGACCGGCGGCTATGCGCAAACGATCCACCGGTTGCTCAAGTTCGACGCCCAGGCCGGCGGGTTCACCGCGAACGAAAGCGCCCCGCTCGCCACCGACTTCCTCGTGATCGATGAAGCCTCGATGCTCGACACGCGGCTGGCGGCCGCGCTCGTCCAGGCCGTGCCGTCGCGCGCCCACCTGCTTCTCGTGGGCGACACCGACCAGCTGCCCAGCGTCGGCGCCGGCAACGTGTTGAAGGACCTGATCGCCGTGGCCGGGGCTGAACCCGGTGCGGCGGGGTCGTCTGAGGGTGCGGGGGCGGTAACGCCTTCGTCGTCTCGCTGGCGCTCCCCGCTACCTCCAGACGGTTCGGACCCAGCGGGGAGCGCCAGCGAGAGGACAGGATTGCTCAGCCGCCTGGCGGTCACCCGGCTGTCGGTCATCTACCGCCAGCAGGGGCAGAGCCAGATTGTGACCGCGGCTCACGCGATCAACGGAGGCGATCCCACGCTGCCAGCCGTCGTGTCCGACGTCTCCGCCATCCAGCCCTGGAACGATTTCACGTTCATCACCGCCGCCGATCAGGAGGATTGCGTGGCCAAGGTGATCCAGCTGATCACGGAATTTGTGCCCAAGGTCCTGAAGTGGCCTCATCCGATTCGCGACGTGCAGGTCCTGGCGCCGATGCACAAGGGAACCGCGGGCGTCGGCAACCTGAACGTCCAGCTGCAGGGCGCCCTGAATGGTCAGGCCCGGGGCCTGCGCGCCCCGGGCGGCGAGTACCGCCCGGGGGACAAGGTGATCCAGCTGCGCAATAACTACGACAAGAACCTCTTCAATGGCGACATCGGGACCGTCGTGAGCGTCAACCCGGACACCGGTACACTGGACGCCGACTTCGATGGGGACCGGCATACGTTCGACCGGGGCGAATTCGGCGACCTGGCCCTCGCCTACGCCATCAGCATTCACAAGTCGCAGGGCAGCGAATACCCGGTGGTCGTCGTGCCACTGCTGAAGGCGCACTTCATGATGCTGCAGCGAAACCTCATCTACACGGCCATCACCCGCGGTCGGAAGCGGGTGTACGTGGTCGGCGAACCGGCCGCCTACGGAATGGCCGTGCGGAACAGCGAGGCCAAGCTGCGCCTGACGCACTTGAAGGAGAAACTGGCCCGGACTGCGTGCGGGATTTGAGATTTGAAATTTGAGATTTGAGATTTGAGATCGCCGACACGCGATCCGCGGCGGCTTGGGCGATACGGATTGCGGTGGCGCACGGGTCCCGCGTGCGAACCCCGGATATCAGCGGCCTCGAACGTATCCGGCGTTTCAGCGTCACCTCCCTTCGTCAGTCGCCGCGATTTCACCCGCTGAGTGCGCAAGCGGGACGCATACGCTACGGCAATCCGCCAGTCTCATTCTCGGGTGCGCAAGCGGGACGCTTACGCTACGGCAATCCGCGATTCTCATTCCCGGGTGCGCAAGCGGGACGCTTACGCTACGGCGATCCGCCATTCTCATTCCCGGCTGCGCAAGCGGGATGCTTACGCGACGGCGATCCGCCCATCCTGGTTCCTGAATGCGCACGCGGGACCCGCGCCCGATCTCAAATCTCAAATCTCAAATCGCTCCGGGCGTCTCAGCGCCCAGAGCTCACAGCGTTACTCCGTCCTTGAAGATCGCGATCTCGCGGAAGCCGTTGAGTTCGTTCCGCGCGGGCATGCCGCCGGCGGTTTCAATGACCTGATCGAGCAGATCCAGGGAAAGCTTCTCCAGCGACACACCGTCCAGCACCTGGCCCGCGTCGAAATCGATCCAGTTCGGCTTCCGCGTCGCCAGATCGGTGTTGGTGGAAATCTTGAAGGTGGGGATGGGGCCGCCCAGGGGTGTCCCGCGTCCCGTCGTGAACAGCACCAGGTGCGCCCCGGCGGCCGCGAGCGCCGTCACCGAAACGATGTCGTTGCCCGGCCCGGTCAGGAAGTTCAGGCCGCGCTGCTGCACGCGTCCGCCATACGGCAGGATGTCGACCACCGGCGAGGTGCCGCCCTTCTGCAGGCAGCCGAGCGATTTCTCCTCCAGCGTGGTGATGCCGCCGTCCTTGTTGCCGGGGGAAGGGTTCTCGTAGACGACCTGGCCGTGCCGCAGGAAGTACTCCTTGAAGCCGTTGATCATCGACACGCAGCGGTCGAACACCGGCCGCGTGACGCACCGGTTCATGAACAGCGCCTCGGCGCCAAACATCTCGGGCACCTCGGTGAGCACGGAGGTGCCGCCCCGCGCGATCAACTGATCGGAAAACGCCCCCACCAGCGGATTGCCCGTGATGCCGGAAAACCCATCGGAGCCGCCGCATTTCAAGCCGATCCGCAGCTCGGACACCGGGATCCGCTCGCGATGGAAACCCGCGGCATACTCCACGAGGGCATCCAGCATCCGCCGGCCCGCCGCGAGTTCGTCCGGCACATCCTGGGCCACCATGAACTGGTACCGCTTCGAGTCCGCGTCCGGGACCAGCTTGCGGAAGCTGGCCATGGTGTTGTTCTCGCAACCCAGGCCGATGATCAGGACTCCGGCGGCATTCGGATGCTGCGCCAGCGCCGCGAGCACGCGCTGGGTGGTGGCGTGATCGTCGCCCAGCTGCGAGCAGCCGAACGGATGGGGCAGCGCATACACGCCGGTGATGTTTCCCGGGAGCGTCCGGGCGTTGAGCTGGCGGGCGAGCGTCTGCGCAATCTCGTTCACGCAGCCGACCGTGGGCATGATCCAGATTTCATTCCGGATGCCCACCTCCCCGTTCGGGCGGCGATAGCCCATGAAGGTGCGTCCGTCGTCGATCGGGGTGAGCGGCTCGTTGGCCGGCTCGTAGGTGTAGTCCAGCACGCCGTCCAGCCCGGTGCGGACGTTGTGCACATGCACCCAGCCGCCATGCGGGATGTCCACCACCGCGCGGCCGATCGGCTGGCCGAATTTCACAATCGGATCGCCGGCGCGAATCGGCCGGACGGCAAACTTGTGTGCCGGCGGCAGCGCGGCGGCGAGCTGCACCGCCTGCCCGCGAACGTCCACGGTCAGCCCCGCGTCCAGCCCGCGCAACGACACGGCCACATTGTCACGAGGATGGATCTGGAGCGCCGGGGTTTTCATGATTCGATCTTAGCCACAGAGGTCACAGAGGACGGAGGGGAGCCAAGCCGGAGGCTGGCGCTGTTTTCGCACCGGCCGTCCGGACCTTTCGTCTTTCGTCCAGCCACCCGAGCCTCCGTGTCCTCTGTGTCGGAGCTCCGTGTCGTCTGTGGCGGGCTTGGAAGACTGGCGGCATGATCAAGCGTGCGTGGTGGCGGCGACGGCGGAGCGGGCGCCGTTGAGGACGATGGCCTCGACGCTTTCCGCGACAAAGTCGGCGAGACCCGGGACGAAGTTCAGGTCGAGGCCCCAGAAATCGGCGCGGGCGAGGGTGCTGGTGGCGAGTTCCTTCCAGTTCTTCGTCTGCTCGGCTTGTTTCCAGGCGGCGGCAAAGAAGCTCAGTACCGCGGCGTCGTCACGGATCGGATACGACTGGGTGCCGCGACGGCCCAGCAGTTCGTTCGAGGTGATGATGTTTCCGCGGTAGAAGGCGATCAGCGCCGCCAGCGAGAAAGCCAGCGCCCGCGGCAGCCGGCCGCCATGGGTTTTCTGGTAATCGAGCAGCGAGGGCAGCACGCGCACCTTCCACTTGGCGGCCGAATTCAGGCAGATCGAGAGCAGCTCGTGGCGGACGAAAGGATTGCGAAACCGCTCCATGACCGATTCGGCATAAGCGTGCTTCTCGCCTTCGGGCAGCGCCAGCGTCGGCAGGATCTCGTCGAACACCGCCTGGCGAATGTAGGGGCCGAAGACGAGATCGTCGACCATCTCGCTGACCGTCTCCAGGCCGGCGAGATACGCCGCCATCACGCCCGCCGTGTGCGCCCCGTTGAGCACGCGAACCTTGCGGGTGCGGTAAGGCGTGAGGTCGTTCGTCCAGATGACGTTCAGTCCCGCCTTCGCAAAGGGGAGCTCGTCCGCGAGGTGGCGGGGCCCCTCGATCACCCAAAGGTGAAAATATTCCGCGGCGACGATCAGCTTGTCGTCATAGCCGAGTTCCTGCCGCAGCTGGTCGGCTTCGGCCCGCGGGTAGCCGGGGACGATGCGGTCAACGAGCGTGTTGAGGAAGTAGTTGGCCTCCTTGACCCAGGTGCCGAAGCCGGCCGGCAGCGCCCAGTTCTGGGCGTGCTCGAGGACGATCCGGCGCAGGTTGTCGCCGTTGCGGTCGATCAGTTCACAGGGCAGGAAAATGAGCCCCTTGCGCACGTCGCCGCGCACGGCGACATAGCGTTCATAAAGCAGCGCCGCCACCTTCGCCGGGAAGCTCTCCGGACAAACGCCGTGGGCGATCGGCTCCGGCACATAGGAGATGCCGGCCTCGGTCGTATTCGAAACCACGAACCGCAGGTGCGGCCCGCGGAACGCGGCGACCAGCTCCGACCACTGCTCGTAGGGGTTCACCGCGCGACGCGCCGCCGTGATGATCCGGCGCGCTTCCACCACCTTGCCGTTCTGCACGCCGCGCATGAGGAGCGTGTACACCCCGTCCTGGGCGTTGAGCTCACCGGCCATGCCCTGGCGAATCGGTTGGGCGACCAGCACGTTGCCGCAGAACAGCTGCCGGGCGTTCACTTCGTCGATCATCCAGTCCGCGAATCCACGGAGGAAGTTGCCCTCGCCGAACTGCACGACGCGCTCCGGGTATTCCTCGTTCGGACCGCGCGTCAGCGACGCCGCGAGCTGCTTTTGAGCCCTGAGATAAGTGCGACTGAGTGAGGTGGTGGCCATGGTAGTGAAGACGCTGGGAGTTTGTGCGATCCTCCGGCGTTGCTCCACGCCGATGAACCGCTCCAACGACGAATCTCATGGAAGTCAGACCGTCCTGAAGTGCGGCTAAAATCGACCGACCCGAGCAAAGAATCGCAAGAAATGCGGACCCGGCGCCGCCCGGCGGGCCCCTCCGCGCTGGGAAGATCAGGAGGCAGAATGGAATGGAGCCCAAAACGCGGGCTAATGCCACGGGCGCGACGCCGGATTTTCAGATTTCCCGCGGCTGTCGTTTTGAGCCGGAACATGCCGTTGAACCACGAAGGTATGCGACCTGCCGATGGACGTTTTCCCAGCGCACCAACCACCGCCCCGCGTGGTCCAATCTCCGGTGCCGCCCGCGATCCCCACCACCTTCCTGAGCAACGCCGAGATCGCCCACCAACTCATCACGCTCGCCCAGTTGCTGGGCGCCAACGGTGAAAACCCCTTCAAGATCAAGGCATACCGGCGCGCCGCGGAGACCGTGCAGTCCCTGCCCGACAGCGTCAGCGAACTCGTCCGGCGGGAAGCTGACCTCACTGCCTTTTCGGGCATCGGCCCGGGGATCGCCGCTGCCGTGCGCGAGATCGTGCTGAGCGGCGGCTTGCGCCTGACCGAGCGGCTCCGGTCCTCCGTATCCCCGGAGATCGCAGCGCTGAGCGAGTTTCCGCGGCTCGATCCGAAACGCGTCCAACAGATCTACGCCAGGCTCGGCATCAACTCGGTCGCCGCGCTCAGGGAACGACTCGCGGCCGGCGAGATCGGCCGGGTTCTCGGCCCGCGGGTGGAGCATCACGTTCGCCAGGCATTGATCACGAGCCAGGAGATCCTGCTGTTCGACGCCGACGACACCGCCGAAGCCGTGCGCGACTTTCTGGTGCGGCGTGGAGGCGCGCGCCGCGCGGCGGTGGCCGGCGATTTTCGCCGCCGCGTCGAGGTGATCAGGGAACTGGTCGTGGTGGTGATCGCGGACAACTTCCCGCGGCTGGTCACGGCCATGGAGCAGTACGGGGGTAGAACCGAAATCGTCAGCGCCACCGACGATCGCGCCACCTTTCGGCTGCCGGTCGGCCTGCTGGTGACGGTTGAACGTACCACGTCCGCACGCTGGGGCCTGGCGCTGGTCCAAGCCACCGGCTCGGAGGCGCACCTCGCCGCCCTGGACGCCCTCGGCCCAGGCCGCCGCCCCGTAGCGCCGGCTTCAGCCGGTACCCCGGAAGCTCTCGCCCGGCTCGCCTCGTCACGCGCGTCATTCCCGACGGAGGCCTCCGTTTATCGCGCGCTGGGACTGAGCGTCCCACCGCCTGAACAACGCGAGGGCCTCGATGAACTGGCGCGCGCGGCCGCAAGCCGATACCCGCGCCTCGTCACGCTCGAAGACGTGCGCGGCGACCTGCACCTGCACACCACCGCGAGCGACGGCGCACATTCGCTGGCACAGATGGCCGAGGCCGCACGCCAACGGGGCTACGCCTGCATCGGGGTCACCGATCATTCGCAGAGCCTCAAGATCGCGCACGGCCTTTCGGAGGACGCCCTGCGCGCGCAGATCGCGCGGGTCGACGCGCTCAACGCCCGGCTCAAAGGCTTCCGCATCCTTAAATCCGCCGAGGTCGACATCCTGGCGGACGGCAAACTCGACTACCCGGACGACCTGCTCCGCGAACTCGATTACACCGTCTGCTCCATCCATTCGAAGTTTGGTCTGCCACGCGAACAACAGACCGAGCGCATTCTCCGCGCGATGGACAACCCGTATTTCACCCTCCTCGGCCACGCAACGGGGCGGCTGCTGCTCCGCCGCCCCGGGTACCAGATCGACATCGACCGGGTCCTGGCCCACGCCCGCCAGTGCGGCTGCTTTCTGGAGATCAACTCCAGTCCCGACCGGCTCGACCTTTCCGCCGCCCACGCGCGTCTCGCGCGGGAGGCGGGCATCCGGATCGCGATCAACACCGACGCCCACAGCACGAGCGAACTCGACTTCATGCGCTGCGGCATCGACGTCGCGCGCCGCGCCGGCCTGCGCCGTGAGGACGTCCTGAATACGCACCCGCTCCCGCAATTGCTGAAGCTGCTGCGCGCGCGACGGTAGGCCGCCCCGGCGCCCCCTTTTCGAATCGCTGGCGCTCTTCGCTACGCTCGGAACGGATTGATGTAGCGAGGAGCGCCAGCGAGTCGATCCGGGTCCCAGGGGCGCGGCTCAGCTCCGAACTCTCGCGCCTACACCGTCTTTTTGCGCCAATGCGATGTCCACGTTTCCGCGATTGGCGGGAGGGACCTCTCGTGTTCAGATCCAGCTTCTGAAATTCGACCTGTGAAATCTGAACGACCTTCCGGCATGCCCTTCGACCCCGCTGCACTGCGCGACCTTTTGATGCGCTGGTCCGAGATTAATTCCGGCAGCAACCATCTGGCCGGATTGGAAAGGATGCGCGAAGCACTCATCGCCGAGCTCCAAACGCTGCCGGGGATAATCGTCGAAGCGGTCGCGTTACCCGGAACGACAGCCCGGGCAATCCGCGCCACCGTGAACCCCGCCGCAAGCCGCCGGCTCCTGCTCAGCGGACACTACGACACGGTCTACGGCGCTGACGACCCGTTCCAGACCTGCACGCTGCTCGACCCTGACACGCTGCGCGGTCCGGGCGTGGCCGACATGAAGGGCGGGCTCGTCGTCATGGTGGCGGCGTTGCGGGAGTTCCTTTCTGCGGAGCGCAACGACTCCGCGCCGGCCAACGGCAGCGGGGGAGCCGCCCGCGGTCCAGGTTCCGAGGGCCCGCGGGCCGGCCGCCCGCCGCTCGGCCTGGACATCCTGCTCACCCCGGACGAGGAGACCGGCTCCGTGGCCTCGCGGGCGCTGCTGGACGAGCTGGCCGCGGCCCGCCGGCATGAACTTGTCCTGATCTTCGAGCCGGCGCGTGCGAACGGCGACCTGGTGCGGCGTCGAAAGGGTACGGGCATCTTCACCCTCACCTGTCACGGCCGCGCCGCGCATGCGGGTCGCGATCCGGGCGCAGGGCGCAACGCCATCCTGGCGCTGGCGGAAGTCCTGCCCGGGGTGGCGGCCCTCGCCCAGGAGATCGAAGGCGTCAGCGTCAACGTCGGCAACATCCGCGGCGGCGGAGCGGTGAACATCGTGCCGGACTTCGCCGAGGCTCAGGTCAACGTTCGCACCACCCGCGTCGCCGACGAAGCTCTTGTGCTGGAGCGGCTCGGCGCCGTCATCGCGCCAATCAACGCGCGCGATGGCTTCCGTCTCGTGGTGACCGGCGGGTTCAATCGCCCGCCCAAGGAAGTTTCACCGGCGGAGGAGGAGCTCTTTCAACTTTGGCGGGAGTGCGCTCGCGCCTGCGGCGTGTCGCTGTCGTGGCAGGATGTCGGCGGCGGCAGCGACGGTAATATCCTCGCGGTAGGTGGCCTGCCCTGCCTCGATGGCCTCGGCCCCGTCGGCGACCACCTGCACAGTCCGGACGAATACATCCGGATTTCCTCATTGGAGGAACGAGCGAAGGTCGCAGTCACGTTCTTAAGGCGGATCGCCGCGCTCTGAGGTAGCGCCAGAGCTTTAGCCTGGCGGTCTGCGTTCAGGGTCAGGTCGACCTACCCACCCCAGATCAAACCTGCAGGCTGAAACACGGCAGCTACCCCGTGCCATTCCGGATTCTGAATCCCGACCGCATCCTCAACCTTACTTGGAACTGGAAAGTTGCGCGGTTTCTCCCGATGCTCGGGTCGACCGCTTCGCCCCTTTTCCAGCGCGGTCGGTCCGCTTTCTCCCCATTATGAACAAGCTCCTCGGCAAACGTGTGCTCGTTACGGCGGGCGCGCAGGGCATTGGTTATGCAATCAGCGAGCACCTGCTCCAGGCAGGCTGCGAGGTGTTCGTGCATTTCTACACCAGCGCGGCCGGCGCACAGCAGTTGGCGCGCGCCGCCACCGAACTCGGTCGTCGCTATGAGAATGCCATGGCGGATCTGACCGATACGGAGCAGTGCGAACGCGTCGTCAGCGATGCCGTCCGCTTCCTCGGCGGGCTCGACATCCTGATCAACAATGCGGGATCGATGATCGATCGCCGGCTCTTTGCGGAGGCGCCGGATGACCACTGGTCCGAGACGATGCAGCTGAACGTCGGCACCATGCGCAAGGTCACGCGCGCCGCCCTCCCCCATTTGGTGGAATCGGCGAAGCTCCGCGGCGGCGCGAGCATCGTGAATCTGTCGTCCATCGCGGGCCGCCGCGGCGGCGCTCCCGGTTCCATCGCCTACGCCACCGCCAAAGGCGCGGTGCTGGCCTACACCCGCGCCCTCGCCGCCGAGGTCGGTCCGCACGGCGTGCGGGTCAATGCCGTCGCCCCCGGCCTGATCCTCGGCACCAAGTTCCACACCACGCACACCCCGGTGGAAACCCAGCAGGCGGCCATCGCCGGCATCCCCCTCGGACGCCCCGGCAATGCGAACGACGTCGCCCGCGCAACGCTCTTCCTCGCCAGCGAATTCGACGGCTTCATCAACGGAGCCACGTTGGACATCAACGGCGGGGTTTACTGCGCTTGAGCAAAGCAAACGCTGAAACGCTGAAACGCTGAAAAACTGAAAGCCCGATTTCAGCGCTTCAGCATTTCAGCTTTTCAGCATTTCAGCTTTTCACCGCAGCACTTCGTACAGACTCGCGTGGTCGTCGGTCCAGAGGGGTTTCGGGTCGTCTGAATCGTCGGGGAGTTCCGCCACGCGGTTGATTTCCGGGGTGTTGATCAGCTCGGCGTTGCGCGTAACCAGGATCCAGGTGGTCCGGTAGCGCCACCACTCCGGCTCATCATCGTCGGAGATGGTGACGGCAATCAGATTGTACTCCTGCGCCAGCCGTTCCACCACGGGCTGCAGTTCGAGATAGCGATTCGACGTGTGCACCGCGATGACGCCGTCGTCCTTGATATGCGCGAGGTACAGCGCGAAGGCTTCCTTGGTCAACAGGTGCACCGGGATGGCATCGCTGCTGAACGCGTCCAGCGCGAGCAGATCCAGCTTTTGCGGCCGCCCTTGCTCGAGTTCCCGCTCCATCGACAGCCGCGCGTCGCCCATGATGACGTCCACCTTGGCCGGGCTTCGCTCCAGGTACGTGAACCGACGCCGCGCCAGGCGCTCCACCTCGGGGTTGATCTCGTAGATGCGAAGATAATCTCCGGGCTGGCCATACGACGCCAGGGTGCCGGTGCCCAGCCCGACCAGTCCGATCCGACGCTGTCCGGGTGGCGTGGCGAGATGGGACAGCGCGAGCCCCACTCCGCTCGAGGAGCCGTAATACGTGGTGTGCCGCATCGCCTTGTCCTCGGCCACAAACTGGACGCCGTGCGTGGTCGCGCCGTGCAGGAGCAGATGATACGTTTCTTCGGGGGTATCCGACTGGTACTCGTAGACCTTGAGCGTGCCGTAGAAATTACGCGACGCATCCACGACCTTGTCCGCCCCGTACGATTTGCGCCAGTGAGCGATGACAATGATGCCCGCGAGCACGCTGAGCCCCATGACGAACGCGGCCATCCGGGGCTGCCACTCCCGGGTCACCCGCCGGGTCTGGCGGTCCATGACACAACCGATGAAGATCAGCACCCCGCCGAAGATGAAGAATCCATAGAACTCATACAGCAGCAGCCACTCGTCGAAAAACGACAGCCCATCCTTCAGCTGCGTTGCGATCGCCGGCAGCGCAAAGGTGGCCAGCATGCCGCCCACGCCCGCTCCCAGCGCGAGATCGCGGTCGCGCTTCACCAGGCAGATCGCGCCCGCGAGATAGACCAGCGCGGCCAGCCCGATGGGAAGTTCATGGTAGTCCTTGAGGACCGCCGGCGCGACGATGGCGACGAGCAGCCCGCCGAGCGCGCCACCCGCCGAGATGGCGAGGTAAAACGAGGTCAGGTGCCGCGGCGGCGGCTTCAGCCGGTACAACTCACCGTGACAGAACAGGCACGCCAGAAACAGCGCCGCAGTGTAGACGGCGATCTGGAGACCCATCGGCGCCGAGCTGCCGGCCGGAATGATCTGATACACCACCGCGATGCCCACCGCCGCCAGAGGGATCACCACCGGCCGGACGTACCACCGCGCATGATCGAAGCAGATGACGAACGTGAGCAGATACAGGCTCAGCGGCAGCACCCAGAGGAAGGGAATGACCGCGATCTCCTGGCAGAGCTTGTTGGTCGTCGCCAGCAGCAGCACCGAGGCCACCGCGGGCAGGGCCACCCAGAGCGCCTTGTCCTGCACTGTCGGTCCCTCGGCCCCGCTCTCTCGAGCAAGGCCACCCTCGTGGCTTCCCTCGAGCGAGCGAGGCTCCGCTGCCTCCGCCCGCCTCAGCCGCCACAACTGAAACGCGCACACGGACGCCAGCGCGGCAAACACCACGAAGGTCGCCGACCAGAGGGTCGACTGTTGGTGGCGCGTGAACTTGACCTCGAAGAAAACCGGGTAACTGAGCAGCGCGAGCAGAGATGCGACATTCGACAGAGCATACAGGCGGTAGGGCGAGACCGTCGGGTAGATCGAGCTGAACCATTGCTGCATCAGCGGTCCGGTCGACGAGAGGACAAGATAGGGCAGCCCGATTGTGCCGGCCAGCAGGAGCAGGATGCTCCAGGTCGGGTTGCCATCGACCTGGGTTTTCCAGAACTCACCCGGCGCGATTGGCAGCACCATCACCGCCGCGATCAGGACCCCGCCGTGCAGCAGGGCCTGCGCCCGCGGTTTGAGGTGGCGGGTGACGAAATGGGCGTAGGCGTAACCGGCCAGAAGCACCACCTGGAAAAAAAGCAGGCAGGTCGTCCATACGCCGGGGCCGCCCCCATACCAGGGCAGGATGTATTTGCCGATCAGCGGCTGAACCTGGAACAGCAGGAAGGCGCCGGTGAAGATGGCGAGGGCGTAAGGAAGCACGAAGCGCAGCGTGCGAAGCCACAGCCGGGGAGGCAAGAGGCGAGAGGGTGGCCGCGACCCCAAGAAAAAGCGGGGGCCGAAGCCCCCGCCCAGCATAACGCCTAAAGCCTATAGCCTACGGCTTACCGTTTCCGCTCACTGCCAGCCGCCCGGCACCCAAACGTAGCCGTTCGACTGCTGCTGCCAGTGGCCCGCCACATACGTGCGCGCCCCCTGGGGCGGGATTTCCCAATGGCCGGGGACCCACTGGTAATTCCGGCCGTCGCCCGTGTACTCGTAATGGCCGCGCACCCAGACATGGTTCGCCGACGGCTGCTGCGTGTAATTATCCTGCGGCTCCGAGGTGGGCGTCGGAGGCGGCTGAGCCACCACGCCGCCCTGCTGCGCGTACGTCCCCTGCTGAGCGTAGGTACCCTGCTGGTACGTGCCGTTGTCGTTGCGCGCGAACGGGCCGTCGTAGGTGCGGGCCGTGCCTTGTTCCTTGTCGCGGCGATTGCCATACATGCCTCCGGCCACCGCGCCGGCGGCCGCGCCGATGGCAGCGCCCGCCGCCGTATTGTCGCCATCACCCACGTTGTTGCCGAGGACGGCTCCGCCGATGGCGCCGATGGCCGCACCGGCGGCCGCGCCACGTTCAGTGTTCGGACCGGTGCTCGAGCAGCCGGTGAGAATCACCGCCGCCGCGAGCGATACGAAGAAGGGTTTTGTCGCATTCATCGCCGGATAGTTGCCGTACGCGGTCGCCGGTTCCCACTCACGTACAAGTCCGTTCCCGGGCCGTAGGATGCAGATTCAGGATCCAAGATGCACACGCATCCTGCAGCCTGCATCCTGCATCCTGCATCCTGTATCCTGCACCCTGCCTCCTGCCTCCTGCCTCCTGCCTCCTGCCTCCTGCCTCGCCTTCCCTCACACCGGAGGCCGGCCTCGAAAGGCGTTCACCAGCGCCGAAATTATGAGCAGAACGAGGAAGACGAAAAACAGCACGCGCGCGATATCCGTCGCGGTGCCGGCGACGCCGGTGAAGCCGAAGACGCCGGCAATCACAGCGACGATAAGAAAGAGCATGGTCCATCTCAGCATGGTCGTAGTGGGTTAAGAGGTTGGTTGGTACGGGACCCTGACCGCGCAGCCACGCCCCGGTTGCGTCGGACCGTCCGCGGCTTCGACCGTAGGGAGAACTCGGAAGCCCCTTAAAACCCGGTCCCCCTGACTCGCCGCGGTTGGCCGGACCGAAACCGCGCAAAACCTCGCGAACCCCGGAACCGCGCCATCCGCTGCCGTACGGTGGGAGCCCACCTCCCGCCGGCGCTCTGCCGGCGGGGATCGTTCACAACCATTCAAGAGAGGAACATCATGCCCGCCATTAATAATCTCCGCGAACTCCTGGTCGAAGAACTGCGCGACCTGCACAATGCCGAGAATCAGCTGGTCAAGGCCCTGCCCAAGATGGCCAAGGCCGCGACCAACGAGGAGCTCCGTGAAGGCTTCGAAGAACACCTCGAACAGACCCGCGGCCATATCGACCGCCTGGATCGCTGCTTCAAAATTCTGGGCGAAAACGCCAAGGGGAAGACCTGCCATGCCATGAAGGGCCTGATTGAGGAAGGCTCTGAAGCCATCGAGGTGAAGGCCCCGGACACGATCAAGGACGCCCACCTGATCGGTGCCGCGCAGCGGGTGGAACATTACGAGATCGCCGCCTACGGCACGGCGCGGTCGTACGCCGAGACGCTCGGCGAGACCAAGATCGCCGACATGCTGCAGGAGACGCTCGATGAGGAAGGCGAAACCGACAAGCGCCTGACCGCCCTGGCCGAAACGATCAACGAAGAAGCCGCCGAAGCCGGCGACGAGGAAGAGGAAGACTGAGCGCGCGGCCCGGAGGGCCAGGGGGCGGAGGGCCAGGCGCGGAGGGCCGGAGGACCAGAGGACCAGAGGGCCGGGTATGACCGAACCCCACCAGGCTGAAGCTCTGGTGCCACCTCTTCGACCCTCCGGACCCGGCCCTCTGGCCCTCCGGCCTTCCGGCCCTCCGGTCCTCCGGCCCCGGCCCTCTGGCCCTCCGGCCCTCCGGCCCGCCCCCCCTACCCCATGCCCGCCGTTGCCCCGAAACCTGACGCGCTTCGGGCCGCCAAGAATGCGGGACTGCGCTACGTGAGCGACGACGGGCCGGGCATTCGCCGCGTCGCCTCCGGCAAGCGCTTCCGCTACCACGACGACGCCGGCAAGGCTGTCACTGACGGGCCCACCCTGGGCCGGATCAAGCGCCTCGCGATCCCGCCCGCGTGGTCCGACGTGTGGATCTGCCCGCGCGAAAACGGGCATATCCAGGCGACCGGCCGCGATGCCCGGGGGCGCAAACAATACCGCTATCACTCCGAGTGGCGCGCCGTCCGCGACGCGTCGAAGTACGAGCGTACGCTCGCTTTCGCCGAGGCGCTCCCGCGCATTCGCCGGCGGATCGCGCAGGACTTGAAGCAACCCGGCCTCGGTCGCGACAAGGTTCTGGCCACCATGGTGCGGCTCCTCGAAACCACGCTCATCCGCGTCGGCAACGACGAGTATGCGAAGGCCAACGGGTCCTTCGGTCTGAGCACTCTCCGGGACAAGCACGTCCAGATCCGGCAGAACACGCTGCGTTTCTCGTTCAAGGGCAAGAGCGGCAAATACCACGAGATCGAGCTGAGGGATCCGCGGCTCGCGAAGATCGTCCGCGGAACCCAGGATCTCCCCGGGCAGGAGCTTTTCCAGTACGTCGACGAGCAAGGCGAGACGCGCGATGTCACGTCCGATGACGTCAACACGTACCTGCGGCAGATCGCGGGCGCTGAATTTTCCGCGAAAGACTTTCGCACCTGGGCCGGCACCGTGCTCGCGGCCATCGCGCTGGCGCAGTTCGACGCGTTCGAGACCAAAAAGCAGGCGAAGAAGAACCTGGTGGCCGCGATCGAGGGAGTTTCCCAGCGCCTGGGCAACACCCCGGCCGTTTGCCGCAAATGCTACATTCACCCCTCGGTCGTCGACAGCTATCTGGAAGGAAACCGCATCGAGGCGTTGCGATCCGCGGCGGGATTGGGGTGGACCGCGGGCGGGCCGCCCGCCGTCCGCGAGACCCCACCCTTCGGCATCGCCGCGCTCAGCCCGTGCGAAAAAGCCGTGCTGTCCTTCCTGCGCGCGCAACTGAAGCGCCCGGCCAATCCGCCGGACCTGACTGAGGCGCTCACCCGTTCTGTGGCGCGGCTTCGGGGTGATCGTGGTCGCGGTCGTGCTCATGCCCATGCACCCGGCGGTGGTGCTCGCGCAGCCACCAGATCACCAGGCCGCAAATCACCACCTTCAGGAGCTCGAAGGCAGCGATGATGAAGAACTGTTTTCCGCCCGGATCATCCGCCCCGAAGTCACCCAGCAGGATGGAGACGTACGAGCGGGCGACGTAGATCGGCAGGCAGATGGACATGTACACCCAAAGGCGGACGCCTGCGAGCGCCAGGAGGTAGTTGCGCACAAAATACGGCAGGCCGGGAATGAGCGCGGCAATCAGTGCCACCGCCGGCTCCTCGTCCCGCGGAATGTGCGGCAGCCGCGCGTGCCAGCGGCCCAGCAGCCGCTCCACCGGGTGCCGCAGGAAGCTGCGCGCAATCAGGTAGCTTCCCAGCAGGTGCACCGCGGTCGCAAACGCCACCACGGCCCCGCCGCCCACCAGGCCGAACCGAACGCCCGCGACCACATACACCGGCATGATCGGAAAACCGAATACGGGGAGAATCGCCATGGCGGCGATCAGCGGCAGGGCTTCGAGGCCTCCGATCGCATCGGTGGCCTGGTGGGTCACCGCGCGCCAGTCGAAACTCGTGAAAAACACGGCCCACGTTCCCAGCGCCGCCACCAGCGCCAGGACGACGCCCCCGACCCACCAATGGCGCTTTTTCACCCGCCGCGCCGCAAACAGGAGCATGTGCGTCGCGCTGGCGCGTCGGGGCCGACGCGGGCCATGGGGCGAATTCAAGGGCCGGTCCATTCAGTCACCGACAGCCGGATGCGGTGTGGGTGGCACCCGGACTGAGGAGTACCTGGTTTGAGGTAGCCCCAGGGCTTTAGCCTGGTGGTTGAGGCCTGGGGTTTGTCTCCATCCTCCCCGCGATCCCCCAATCCTGCGGGCTAAAGCTCCGCAGCGGCCTCGGACCCCTCCCGGGAACCGCCCCGCCCCGCCCCGGTCCAGAGCGCCACATCCCCCACCCCAATGCCCCCGATTTTGGAGAAGTTTCGCTTCCGGCATCGCGCGCAGCATCGGCCGCCCGTGCGCGGCGGAAACAAGGATTGGAAGCCGAAGGCCGGTCGCCCGCTGCGACGCGACTGGGTTTTCTGGGGCAGCGTCCTGCTCGTGATCGCCGGCGTCCTTGGACTCTATTTCTGGACCACCACCGCGCGCATCCTCCAGGATCCGCTGCGTCTGGATTACGGACCGACGGATCCGAAGTTCGCCTCGGCCCTCGGGCCGATGGTCGGCGCGGAATTCACGGCGGGGAACTCCGTGGAGACACTCGTCAACGGCGTGCGGTTCTTTCCCTCGATGCTGGAGGCCATCCGTGAGGCTAAGTCCACCGTGACTCTCGAAACGTACATCTGGTCTCCCGGCGATATCAGCGACCAGTTCATCGACGCCCTGGGAGCGGCCGCCCAACGCGGGGTCCAGGTGCTGGTTCTGGTGGACGGGATGGGCACCTTGAAATTCCGGGGCGAGGACCGCGAACGGCTGGAAAAATCCGGCGTCAAGGTCGTCAAGTACGGTCGCGAACACTGGTGGGAGGTGAAGCCGAACATCAACCATCGGACGCACCGCAAGCTGCTGATCGTCGACGGCAAGGTCGGTTTCACCGGCGGGATGTGCATCGACGACCGGTGGCTTGGCGACGCGGACGCGGAAGATCGCTGGCGCGAAACCGTGGTGCGCGTGGAGGGCCCGGTCGTGCGCCAGATGCAGGCCGTGTTTGCCGCCAACTGGCTGCGCACGACCTCGAGCCTCATCCTCGGCGAAGGCTACTTTCCCACGTCGCGCCCGGCGGGCGAGGTCGTGTCGCACTGCTTCATGAGCGGCCCCTCCGAGGGCCCGCAGCACGCGCGGCTCGCCCATCTGTTCGCCATCGCCGGCGCCCGGAAGACGATCGACATCGGGCACGCCTACTTCGTCCCCGACGACCTGGCGATCGATATGCTGCTCGAGGCCCGGCAGCGCGGCGTACGCGTGCGCGTGATCGTGCCGGCCACGAGCGACTCGGCCTTTGGCCGCGCTGCGTCCCGTTCACGGTGGGCGCGGTTGCTCGAGGGCGGTGTGGAGTTCAACCTCTACCACGGCTCGCTCTACCACTGCAAATCGATGGTCGTCGACGCGACCCTCGTCACCCTCGGCTCAGCCAATTTCGACAACCGCTCCTTTGCCATCAACGACGAGGTGTCGATCAATCTGCTCGACCCGAAGGTCGGCGCCGAACACGTCCGACTCTTCGAGGAGGACCTGAAACGCACCGTGCCGCTGACCGCCCAGGAATTCGCCGCGCGCCCCTTCCACATCAAGGCGGCCGACTGGTTCTGCGGCTTGTTCCGTTCCCAGTTCTAGCCCGCCCGCAGGGCTGCCTCCGGTGGTAGCGAGGAGCGCCAGCGAGACCCGGAGGGCCGGAGGACCGGAGGGCCGGAGGGCCGGAGGGCCGGAGGGCCGGGCTGCTGGCGCTCTTCGCTACGCCCGGGCGCAGCCAGGCGGATTGCTGTAGCGAGGAGCGCCAGCGAGTCGATCCGGCGATCCCGCGTATGCGCCACACCCCCACCCAGATTTCGAATCGCTGGCGCTCTTCGCTACGCCCGGGCGCAACCAAACGGAGTGATGTAGCGAGGAGCGCCAGCGAGTCGAAACGAATACCCCAAACCGCCCCCCGCTCCCCGCCGCCCATTTCGTCCTTTCCGCATCAGGGCTTTTCCGCTTTTCCCCCTGCATGCCCGCGCCTGTCGCCCCTGCATTGCGTGCCTGCCTGCTGCTGCTGGGATTGCTCGCGCTAACGCCCGACTCCGGGGCTGCACCGCCACCAGCCGACGGTCCGGTCGGTCACCCCCTCGCCGTCCGCTCGGGCCCGCGCGGCGCCACCCTCTTTGTCGAGGTTTCGCCCGACACCAGCGGCCTCAAAACCGAGAACCGCTACGCGGACCCGTCGATGTGGAACCAGCGCTACCACGAATTCGAGCTGGGCCCGATCGGGACCGGGGTGACGATTGGTGACTATGATGGCGATGCCCGGCCCGATATTTTCGTGGTGAGCAAAACCGAATCCTGCCGTCTGTTCCGCAATCTCGGCGGGTGGCGCTTCGAGGACGTGTCCGACCGCGCTGGCGTCAGCGACCGGGGTGATGCCGCGCAGATCTGGAAACAAGGAGCCTCCTTCGCGGACGTGAACAACGACGGCCGGCTCGATCTTTATGTCTGCCGCTTCGACGCGCCGAACCTGCTCTACATCAATCAGGGCGACGGCACCTTCCGGGAATCGGCCCGCGAGTACGGGCTGGACGTGCGCGACGGCTCCCTGATGGCTGCGTTCTGCGACTTCGACCGCGACGGCTGGCTCGACGTCTTCATCCAGACCAATCTTCTGAGCAACGCGGCCAGCCCGGGGGGCCAGCGCGACCGCTTGTTCCACAACGAGCGCAACGGGTCGTTCAGGGACGTCACCGCCTCCGCCGGGCTGGAGCCGGTTGAAACCCAGGGCAATTCCGCGACCTGGTGGGACTACGATCAGGACGGCTGGCCGGACCTCTACGTCGCAAATGATTTCGCCGCGCCGGACCAGCTGTATCGCAACAACCGCGACGGCACGTTCACCAACCTCATCGCTGTTCATCTGCCCCACACCCCGTACTCCGCGATGGGGGCGGACCTGGGTGACATCAACAATGACGGGTGGATCGACTTTTTCGTGGCCGACATGGCCGCCACGTCACACCAGAAGGATCAGCGGTCCATGGCCGACACCCGCGCGCGCGCAAAAGACCCGTCCGACGCCGAGACTGACGTGCGACAGGCGCCCTACAATGCACTGTTCCTCAATACCGGTGCCGGGCGTGCCCAGGAAGTCGCTCACCTCGCGGGTCTCGCCGCCACGGACTGGACCTGGTCGCCGCGCTTCGAGGACCTGGACAACGACGGCTGGCTCGATCTCCACGTCACCAACGGGATGCACCGGGAGATCCACAACGTCGACTTGATCCTGCGCATGATGGGCGCGGAAAGCGCCGAGGAACGCGTTCGCATCGTCCGCAACAGCCCCGTCCTCGCTGAGGCAAACCTCGCCTTCCGCAATCACGGGGACCTGCGCTTCGAACCCGTGGGGGAGGCGTGGGGCCTCGCGCACAAAGGGGTCAGCTTCGGCTCGGCGTTCGGAGACCTCGATGGCGATGGCGATCTCGACCTCGTTTATACGAACTACCTCGCCGGCGCGACCCTCCTGCGCAACGACAGCGATTCCGGCCACCGCCTCGTCCTGGAGCTGCGCGGCACGCGCTCCAACCGCTTCGGCGTGGGTGCGTGGGTGCAGATCGAAACCGAGACCGGGTTGCAAACCCGCCAGCTCACCCTCGCCCGCGGTTATATGTCAGCCAGCGAACCGATCCTGCACTTTGGGCTCGGCGACGCGACGCAGGTTCGTCGGCTGACAGTACGCTGGCCCAGCGGTCACGTGCAGACCTTCGAGGACCTGGCGGCAGATCGACGGTACACGATCACGGAGCCGGCCGGGCGCCCGCCGTCCGAAAGGGTGGCTGCAGAGCTTCAGCCTGCAGCAATGAAGTCAGCGCCGCCTCCCCGCTTTCACGACATCGCCCAATCCTTCCACCTCGCCGCCCTTTCCCGCGAGGAGCCTTTCGACGAGCTGGCGCAAGCCCCGCTGCTCCCGTTCCGCTTCAACCGCCGCGGACCCGCGCTGGCGGTTGGCGTCTTTGGACCGGACGGCGCCGAAGACCTCGTCATCGGCGGCACTACCAGAACCCCGATCCGTCTTCTCCGCTCGTCGACGGCAACCAGCAGGGCCGCCGCCCCCAATCCGGCTCCCTCGAGACGCTCCGACGCGCTGCCCGACGTCACGCATCCGGCACTCAATGACGGTCCCGTCCTGGCGTTCGACGCGAACGGGGATGGGAGCACCGACGTGCTGGTCACGCGCGGCGGCGTCAGCCAGCCGGCCGGTACGCCGGCGTATCAGCCGCTGCTGATGCTGGGCGATGGCCACGGCGGATTTCGCCCCGCCCCGGACGGCACCCTGCCGGCGCTTTCTCTCTGCGTCGGCGCCGCGGTGGCCGCTGATTTCAATCGCGACGGTCGGGTGGACCTGTTCCTCGGCGGTCGCGTCACTCCGGGTGGCTATCCCGCCAGCCCCGACAGCGCCTTGCTGTTGAACCGTGACGGACATTTCGAGGACGTCACCGAAGAGAGGGGCGCCTCGCTGCGCAGGATCGGCATGGTCACCGGCGCGCTGTGGAGCGATGCCGATGCGGATGGTTGGGTCGACCTCCTGCTCACCCTCGATTGGGGCCGCGTCACGTATTTTCGCAACATCGGCGGAAAGCGTTTCGAGGATCAGACCGAGGCCGCTGGGTTTGCCGCCGCGGGAACGGGATGGTGGACCGGGCTGACGGCCGCAGATTTCAACGGCGACGGTCATCCCGATTATGTCGCGGGAAATCTCGGATTGAACACGCCGTATCACGCCGCGCCCGGCCGTCCCGCGCTGCTGTACGTCGGCGCTTTCAGGGGCGGCAACACCGCGCGACAACCGGTCGAGGCGTACTTCGAAGGCGGAACCCTCTACCCGCGGCGGACCCGCCGGGAACTTGGGGCCGTTGTCCCGGCGCTGCTCCGGCGCTTTCCACGCAACGATGTATTTGCCCAAACGCCCCTGCCGGACCTGCTCGGCGGGGAGGCGCTTGCAACCGCCGAGCGCTACACCGCGACCGAGCTGCGAAGCGGCGTTTTCCTCAGTCAAGCTGACGGCACATTCCGCTTCACGCCGCTGCCAAGGATCGCGCAGATCGCGCCGGTGCAGGGCATGGTGGCGGGCGATTTCGATGGCGATGGCCGGGCCGACCTGTACGTCGTGCAAAACTCGTTTGCGGCGCATCCGGCGACCGGTCGCTTCGATGGCGGCGTCAGCCAGTTGTTGCGGGGAGATGGGACGGGACGACTGGTGCCGATCCCGGCACGCGAAAGCGGACTCGTCGTCGCCGGAGATGCGAAGGCACTGGTGCAGGTGGACCTCGACCAGGACGGCTGGCCGGACTTTGTCGGAACGCGAAACAACGGGTCCACAGTGGCGTTTCGGAATGCGGGGGCCGCTGGAGTCGCGATGCTGGCGGTGCGACTGCAAGGCCGCGCGGGAAATCCAACCGCGATCGGGGCCCGCGTGACCGCCGAGCACGTCGACGGTCGCAAACAATCAGCCGAGGTGTACGCGGGCAGCGGCTACTTCAGCCAGTCCTCCCCGCGGTTGTTCTTCGGCGCCGACGAAAAGAACGCGATCCACACGATCACCGTCCGCTGGCCCGATGGCACGACAAAGGCCTACGCGGTTGCGAGCGCCAAAGGCACGATCACCCTGGCTGAATAGGCGAGCCGCAGAGACGGGATATTTTCGCGAGTAGGCCAAAGCTCTCGCCTCGTCGACTAGCTGGCGCACCCCCCCACACTCAGGCCGAACCAGGCG
>JAEWKR010000136.1 GCA_023457715.1 Verrucomicrobiota bacterium | reverse complement strand
GCCATTGTCGTGACGCTCCTTCGCTGGATCGATCACCTTTCACGGCTAGGGCGCGTCACCGAGACGACGGAGCGGGTTGAGGCCGCTGCTATCGAAGCGATGCGCCAGAGGAACAAGGATCCCTATCTAGGCGGGCGCCCTCTGCCCGACGGAGGAAGCATGCCGGCAGGCGGCCATCCCGTGTTGGCGTCCGACATTGGCTATCTGCAGCATCTCGACACGGCAGCTTTGTCACGGTGCATGGAGAAAAGGTCGCTACGCATCTACGTTCTGGAGAACCCCGGCGCGTTCATTGACCCGTCCAAACCAGTCGCAATCGTCGTAGACGGGCCTCTCGATGATGATCTGAGAACGGAAATTCTGGGCAGCTTCACGATCGGCACTGTGCGCTCGTTCGATCAAGACCCACGCTTCGGCGCCATCGTCCTGTCGGAGATTGCGAGCCGGGCCCTATCTCCGGGTGTCAACGATCCGGGCACCGCGATCGACGTAATTGGCCGGGCCGTGCGCCTTTTAGCCGTTTGGGCTCAAACGGCAGAAGAGTTGCCCGACGTAAAATACCCTCGGATCTATGTGCCGCCGATCGAGATCCATGACCTGTTCGACGACCTATTCACTCCTATGGCCCGGGACGGGGCGCCAACAATCGAGATTGGCATCCGGCTCCAGAAGGCGCTTCGTACGCTGTCCGAGTTCAAGCGGGAAGGGTTTCACTCAAGCGCGCGGCGTCACTCTCGGGAGGCTATGGAGCGAGCGGAAGCAGCGCTCGCAATGGACACAGATCGCGCGAAGCTGCGGTTGCTCGCGTTGTAGTGCCATCTCCCACCCCCAACCCGGTCGCTTCGAGATAGACCTCCAAAACATGCTGTTCCAGGATTGGCAGGGGATCTTGCGAACAGTCTAGTCGGCGTGCGTGCCTACATCACGCTCGTGGCGTTCCTCCGAGTCTCGGGCAAGCGGACGCTTGCGAAGTTGAACGCGTTTGATCTCGTCGTCGGTGGCGGGGGGTCGACGCTGTCAGCTATCCTGTTGCAGGAGTCCGTCGCGCTCGCTGAGGGAGCCGTCGCACTTGCCCTGCTCATTGACATGCAGTTCCTCGTGACCTTCATGTCAGTCCGCTACGACCGATTTGCGCGCTGGGTCCGCTCCGAGCCCGCTCTGCTTGTTCGGGCCGGCACCTATTGCGAAGGAGCACTCCGCTCAGAGGTCACGAATGGTGAAGCCTTGAGCGCCATCCGTTCCGCCGGCGGAGCCGATGTCGCGCAGGCGGACTTTGTCGTTCTGGAAAGCGACGGGACCATGAGCGTCGGCCTCATGTCGCCCCCGCCGCCCTCGCTGAATGGCGATTAGCCGAGGGAACCTCTCTCGCCGGGCCCCCGCATTCCGCTGAGCGGCGCCGGTCGCTACCCCTACTAGAAGACCTCGTCTCGGCGAGGACTGACCTGACGGGGGCGCCTTCAACGCCTGGACCAAGGACCCGAAGCTCTTCCACGCGCGTCTTGGAATTGCGCGAGCCGGAGGATGAGGCGAAGGTCCGTGGCATCGACTGGGGGGAGTACCGCAACCGTCCGAGGAGGACCGAGGAGAGACGACATGCATCACTCGAACGTCGAGATGCAGACCTGCATCGATGCCTGCCTGAGGTGCTATTCGACCTGCCTGGGAATGGCCATGGGCCATTGCCTGGAAACTGGCGGCGAGCACGTGGCGCCGGACCACTTCCGGCTCATGCAGGCCTGTGCGGAGATCTGCCGGACCAGCGCCCACTTCATGCTGCTAGGTACGCCCCACCACCGGCACACCTGCGCCGAGTGCGCGGAACTTTGCGAGGAATGCGCCGCTGACTGCGAGCGTCTGGGTGGCATGGACGATTGCGTCCGAGCCTGCCGCGAATGCGCAGAGAGCTGTCGGAAGATGGCCGCTTGAACTGGATAAGCTCGCCGTAGCCCTTGGTGCCTACGGCAAGCTCTCCACTGGGACGCCCCGCTCTGGCGAGCGCGTCCATCACAGAGGCGGGGGCCAGCGAGCCAAGTCCTGATTACTGCGGTCGTGCAGCGTGACCCGGCTGGAAGCTTCCATCAGGTCCGCAGCACTGGGGGAGCAAGCTGGCGCCTTCGGCTGCTTACGGCTGTCTGAGCCGGCAGCGGTTTGCCCCAATCGCGCTCTCAAGCACGTCCCAAAAGCAAGCGTCTCGTATCAGGCGCCTGTTGCAGGTAGGCCGCGTCCCGAGGACGTCTCCCGGTGATCTGCAGCAGGGCGTGCTCGCTGGAGAGCAAGGCGCCTTCCTGCCAACCGGGCAGGGGCGATATCTGGTCGCCGATTACGAAGAAGCGTCCATCCGGTGCAAGCAAACGTCGGTAGGCTTGGTTGTCGTCAGCCCGCTCGGTGTCCCATAGAGCGACGCCGCCGCTCTGGCCCTCAGCTTGGTTCCAAGCAATGCTCACGGCCTTGCTGCTGGGGACGAGCGCCTCGCTCGAGAACTCCTTGTGGAGCTTAATAGCGTCGCGACGGCCCGCGACGATCCGTTCGGCGGGGCTCATCCTCCCGAACGCTTCAGCTTGCTCGAAATAAGCGTAGGAGCCCGCAACGATCCCCTTGCCGCTCAGGTAGTCGTTCGACGGATACCACATCTGGGTGATCGGGCTATCAGTGTACGAAATGCCGCCGTAGATGTTGTAGGGCGGCTCCTCCCAGAAACGGCGGTTGGCCTGCCACGCGAGCTTGTACAGCGCCCCCACCCTTGCATAGGCGATCGCCCTGGCGAAATCGCTGGAGAAATTGGTTTCAAGTTGGGCGAGCTTCTGCAGCGGCATGTTGCTCAAACAGTAGTCGGCCTGCACCGTGCCGCGTGCGCCAGTGCGCCGGTTACGATAGGCGACGGTGACGCCATCGGGGCGGTTGTCGATGCTGACGACCTCGCAGTTCGTCCGGACAGGCGTTCGC
>JAEWKR010000135.1 GCA_023457715.1 Verrucomicrobiota bacterium | reverse complement strand
GGGCTAAAATTGATAATTTCGGGCTTTTTTTGTTCGATTTTTACGCCCTGACCCCGTTCCGATCCCCCTCCGATCAGGTATCGCCCGGGGCGGTCGAGTTTTTGCAGCGGGTCGTGGCGGCGGCGGTCCGGATGGACAGCCTGATTCAGGATGTGCTCGCGCTGACGAATGTCGTGCGCCGGCCGGTCGTCCTTACGGCGGTCGATGTGGACACGTTGGTCCGTGACCTGGTGCGGGAGCGTCCCGAGTTCGCGCCGCCGGGCGTACAACTCGACGTCCGCAGCCGATTGCTCCCGGTGCTGGCGCACGAGGCGCTGTTGAGCCAATGCCTGACGAACCTGCTGGCCAATGCGGTGAAGTTCGTCGAACCCGGCGCGGTGCCGCGGATCCGGGTGTGGACGGAGGAACGAAGTCGTGCCGCGGAGGATACAACGCCCTGGGTGCGAATCTGGGTGGAGGACCAGGGGATCGGCATTCCACCGGAAGCGCAGGCGCGCATTCTTGAAATTTTCCAGCGACTGCACACCAACTCGCAGTACGAAGGCTCCGGCATTGGCCTGGCCATCGTGCACAAGGCGATGGAGCGGATGGGCGGTCGGCTCGGGGTGGAGTCGCAGGTGAAGCGGGGCAGTCGGTTCTGGCTGGAGCTGCCGAAGGCGGACGGGGGGTGAGCGGAGGGCGGAGGGCGGAGGACGGAGGACGGAGGGCGGAGGACGGAAACCGGAAACCGGCGGGGTGTGCAAAAGATGCCGGGGGACGCACAGGGAACGCCCTTGTGGAAGCCGAGAAAAAGAATTAAAAGCAGCCATGAAAACAATCGCGCTTGGGTTGGTGTTGCTGGCGGTGCAGGCGACAGCGGCGGTGATCGTGCCCATGAAACTGGAGTGGCCGGTCGTGAAACGTACCGCGGTGATTACTTTGCAGGTGGAGCCGATTCGGTTTGTTGCGCCGTTGCCGGAGCGGACCACGCCTCCGGTTACCGTGACCGAGCGCACTCAGGTCACCCTCAAGCCAGTTTCCGGCGAGGGGGATATAATCACGGTCAGCTGGCAGAAGGACGGCAAAACCATCGCGAACAGTCCGGAGCTTGTCCTGAATTCGGCCACGGCGGCGGATTCGGGACGCTACACGGCGCACGTCACGGCCACGGACGCGCAGGGGGGGACGCGATCGTACATCACGAATACGGCCGCCTTGCTCGTCACGTCCGAAGGCCCGCGCGTCTACAATACCTCGACTCGGGTTCGGCTCAGCCCGGGCGCGGGGTCGGTGCTGCACGGCTTTGTCATCGAACCGACCCCGAACCGCTTGCTGCTGCTTGTCCGGGGTGTGGGCCCCGCGCTGCGCAAGTATGGGGTGGACGATGCGCTCGCCGCACCGGCGCTCCGGCTTTTCGACGCGGCGGGGCAATTGATTGCGCCGGCGCCCGAGGTGACTGAAGACTTCACCACGCTTCCCACCTTGGAAGAGGCCTCGCGGAGGGCGGGGGCGTTTCCGCTGGAGACGGGTGATGTTGCGCGCCTGTACTACGTTTCCGGGGGTGCGTACACCGCCGAACTGCGCGCGGCGGATGGAGGCTCGGGCACCGCGCTCGTTGAGATTTACGCCGTGCCGCTGGATCCGCCGGCGAGCTATCCGTGGTGGCAGCACGAGTGAAGAGGGCGGAGATCGAACAGCGAACATCGAACAGCGAACATCGAACATCGAACGGCGAACGTCGAACGGCGAACGGCGAACGGCGAACGGCGCACCGCGGACGGTGGGCGGAAGTCCAACATTCAACGTCCAACATCCAACATCCAACATCCAACCTCCAACGTTGTACGTAGAAGGTTTGGCGGGGGGCAGAGAGGTCAGGATGATAAGTGCTAGAAACTAAAGGGGAGAGTAGCACCTATCCACCTGACGCCTTCCGAGCGTCCTTTTCGGTCACTGACCCCGCTCTACGGCGGCGACAAGTTTTTCTAGCTCGTCCTCCGGCGGCGGCCCCGAGAGCTGCCTGAAGCGGATGATGCCTTTGTCATCGAGCACGTAGGTGGCCGGCCACCCCCGCACATTCCACGCCAGGGCAATGCCGGTATCGGGAGGTCCATTCTCAAACGAGCGCCAGAGAATTTGGTTCGTTGCCACCGCCTTCGTGGCGTTTTCGCGACTGTGATCCCCATTTACGCCGACGAGCACAAAAGGCCGGCCGGCGAAACGGGCTACGAGTTCCTTCTCATGCGGCACAGCCGCCATGCACGGTCCGCACCAAGAGGCCCAGAAGACCAGGAGCACGACTTTGCCCCTAAATTCGCTGAGCGTCATTGGCTTTCCATCGAGATCGCTCCCGGAAATCTCCGGAGCGGGCAGGCCACACCGTATCGTCAACGCGGGAAGTTCCCTTGCGACTTCGTCGCGTAGGGTGGTGGACACTGGGCCGGGGCGTAGGCTCGGGCAATCGCCATAGTCTCGGGCGACCCTTTCGAATGCCACCCGGCTTTCTTCAATGGCGGCGAAAAGCCGATCTCCAGACCTCTCGCTCTGGTCGAGGTCGCGCGCGATCAGTAAGGCGAGGCCGAGCGCCGCCTGACCGCGCGTGTCATGGTCGGGGTTCTGCGCGATCACCGCTTCGAACAGTTTCATGCCCTGGGCATGGCCCCCCGGAAGGCGCCATGCCAGCGCGGCGACGAGGGGAGCCAGGTCAGGTCGGTTGGCATACTGCTCCTCAACCACCGCCATCGCGTCCGCTGCCGCGGATAGCATATGAGCCCTGCCGTTTTCGAGAATCCACTTCACGGCGGAAAACCCGATCTCGGTTCGAGGATGCGCCCTCGCGAAAGCCACGGCCTCGTCCAATAAGGCTGATTCATCCGCGAAGAACTTTGCGAGACGTCCGGGGACCGGGCCCGCCGCCGCATCGCGCTCAAATGCCTCCATCAATTCGGTCCGCGCTTTGGTGTAGTGTTGTTTGATGGCTTCGAGCTGCTCCGCTACCGGAATGTCGGTCGTCGCCCCAGATAACGGCAGGTAGACGGCGGCCAAGAAACACCACAGGAGCTTCTTCATGCGGGGAAGGAAGGGGTAGGGAGCGCGGTTGACGAGTGCGAAACGAGCAGGGGGCGAAACGCGCAAGGGTTGCGCCGGGGCCGCGATGTGTTTCCTCTCTCAGCCATGCCGGCCGTGCCTATCGTGCTTCGCGTCGTGTTGATTCTCGCCCTCTTCGGGGGAGCGGCCGGACGAGCCTCGACATGGCCGATCGAGATCGACGGTAGGTGGTGCCGAACAGGGTCAGGGCGTAACATGCTAACTTCCGGCTATTCTTGTTAGCATGTTACGCCCTGACCCCGTTCCGATCCCTATGCGCGGACGAGTTCCGGTCTTACTTGCGCAAGGACCGTGGCCTGGCCGAATCGTCGATCTACGGATACGCGTTTTCGGTCGAGTCGTTCTTGAAGCGGAAGTTCGGGCGAGGCCCCGTTGGGTTCAAGCAGCTGACCGGATGTGACGTCACGGATTTTTTGCCGTGGGAAATCAAGCGCCGGCGGCTGCACGCCACGGAGAGTCTCCTCGCGGGGATGCGCGCGTTCCTGCGGTTCCTGCACTACCGCGGCCTCGTTCACCGCGATTGGTCCCCGGTTGTGCCACACGGAGCCAAGTGGGCGCTCGCGGGACTGCCGAAACATCTTCCGCCCGGCGCCGCCGCCAAGGTATTGGCGGCGTGCGATCGGAACCGCTCGCGCGGCCGACGCGACTACGCGATCTTATTGCTGCTCTCGCGGCTTGGTCTGCGGGGCGGAGAAGTGCTCCGCCTGACGCTCGATGACATCGATTGGGAGCGTGGCCAGATCCTCGTGCGCTCGAGAAAAGGACCGGGACCAGCGCGCATGCCGCTGCCGCCCGATGTGGGACGTGCGGTTGCCGTTTATCTGCGAAGAGACCGCCCGCGGGGTGCGAGCCGACGCGTCTTCCTGCGAGTCATCGCCCCCTATGAACCACTGAGCCGAACAGCCGTGCTGTCGGTGATGGTCGCACGCTATATGCGGTTGGCCGGCATCGGAGCGGTGCGCCACGGAGCCCACGTGTTCCGGCACACGCTGGCGACCGACCTGCTTCGCGGCGGCGCATCGTTGGGCGAGATCGGACAAGTGCTGCGCCACAGCAATCCGGACAGCACCGCGATCTACGCGAAGGTCGATCTGGAGGCGCTGCGCACGCTGGCGCTGCCGTGGCCGGGAGGTGCCTCGTGAAGACTTTTGATGAAGCAGCGACTGACTACCTCGTGTTGCGTCGCAGCGTCGGATTCCGATTCGACCGGCACGAAATCCACCTGCGCGGTTTATCGCCTTCTTGAAGGAACGCGGTGCCCGGTGGATCACGACGAGGCTGGCGCTGCAGTTTGCCACCTGCCATGCCGACCACGGCTCGAAGACCCAAGCCGGGCGACTGTCCGTCGCGCGTGGCTTCGCCATCCATATGATGGGCGTCGATCCACGCACCGAGGTGCCGCCGCATGGCCTGCTGCCTCCGCGACGCGTCCGGGCAAAGCCCTACATCTATACTACCACTGCAGTGCGCCGGGTGGTGCCGAACAGGGTCAGGGCGTAACATGCTAACTTCCGGCTATTCTTGTTAGCATGTTACGCCC
>JAEWKR010000134.1 GCA_023457715.1 Verrucomicrobiota bacterium | reverse complement strand
GCCCTGCGCCGCCACTTCGCGCGGCTCGCACCGCGTCTCGTCGAGTACGAGCAGGACGTGCGGACCCGGGTGCGCGGCGGATCGTTGGACGTGCAGCTCCGCCCCGGCGCACCCTGGGGTGTCGTGGCCGACCTCTCCGCCGTGGCCGAGGCGATCGACCTTCCGGGACGCCAGCCAGTGGGCCTGCGTCGGGCGCACGCCGCCGGCCGGATCCCGCTGACCGGCGACCTGCCCTCTGGCCTCACGCTGGACTTCGCCGCGGCGGGGATTGACGCCCCGCGATCCACGCAGGCCGCGGGCGTCGCGGGCACCCTGACCGCCAACCGGGGGGCGTCCGCGGGCGCGGCGGCGGTCGGCGGATTTTCGGTGGCCTCGCTCGAGCTCACCGCGGATGAGGTGCGGCTGCCCGAGGGCGAGGTCGCGGCGGCTTCCGTCCGTCTGCTGCCCGCGGCCGACGGCGCCTGGCAGGGCACCGCGGTGGCGCGGGTCGCGGGCTCCGAACTGGAGCTGGCCGGCCAGGCGGATCTGCCGCGGCAGAGCGCGGCCCTCACCGTCGCCGGTCCGGTGTCTCCGCGCGTGATGGAGATCGTCAACGCCCGTGCGCGGGTGGACGTGCGCCGCTTCTTCGATTTCGACGCCCTTACCCTGGAGGTGGCCCGGGTGCGTCTCGCGCCCGGCTGGAAATTTGAACGCCTCGAGGGCCAGGCCACGCTGCGCGGCATCCGGGCCTACGGCGTCACGATGGAGGAAGGTTCCGCCGCGCTCGAGCTGACGCCGGAACGCTTCTATTCCCCGCGCGCGTATGCCCGCATCGGCGAGAATTTCGCGCACGGCACGTACGAGCACCACTTCGCCACCAAGGAATTCCGGTTCCTGCTGCAGGGGCGGCTGCGACCCCTCGAAATCTCGCCCTGGTTTCAAAGCTGGTGGTCCCGGTTCTTCGAACGGCTCGAATTTCCGGTGGCGCCCCCGCTGGCCAGCGTCGATGTCCACGGCTTCTGGCGGCAGGGTCGCAAGACCTCGGTCTTCGTCTTCGCCGATGCGCCGGGACCGGTCATCCGCGGGCAGAAACTCTCGCGGGTTCGCACGCGGTTGTTCATCCGGCCCGGTTTCTACGATGGGGTGGAGACGTACGCGACGGATGCCAGGGGCGGCGCGGCCTCGGGCGTCTTCACCGTCGTGGCCAACCCGGAGACCGCGAAATGGCGCAGCGTGGACGTGGAGGCCCGCTCCACCGTCGAATTTGACGTCATCACCGGGCTGGGCGGGGCCGAGGGCCGGCCGTACCTCTCACCCTTCTCGCTGGTCAATGCGCCCTCCGTCACCTTTCGCGGCCGCTTCGAAGGTCCCGACATCGACGGCCCCCGACACTACGCGTTCGATCTCGCCGCCCACGCCACCGGACCGTTCACGTACCATGGGCTCCCCTTCGAGGACGTTTCGTTCACGACCAGCCTGCGCGATGACGTCCTGACGATTGATGGCACGCAGGGACGTTTTGCCGGCGGCGCCGCGCGGCTGCATGCCAAAGTCTGGGGCGAAGGCGACGCGCGAAGGATCGGCTTCGACGCGACGCTCAACGACGCGAGCCTGGGGATGGCCGTGGCGGCGGTGCAGAAATTCGCGGCCAACCGCAAGGGGCTGCCCACGCCGCCGCCCAACAAGTTCGTCCAGGAAAAAGCGAACGTGCGGCTCGACCTCGCGGCCTCCGCCGACGGCCGGTATGGCGACCACCTGAGTTTCGAGGGCAATGGGACCGCGGGCCTGCGGGGCGCGGAGATCGGCGAAGTCGCGCTCTTCGGTCCGCTCTCGGAGCTCCTGACCTTCACGTCCCTGCGCTTCACCAGCGCCAACGGCCGGTTCAGGATCGCCGGTCCCAAGGTGCATTTCCCCGAAGTCGCCATCCGGGGAGACAACGCCGCCATCGATGCGCACGGCGACTACCTGATTGATCGCGGGGTGTTGGATTTTCGTGCCCGCGTCTTTCCCTTCCAGGAAAGCGGCAATGTCCTGAAATCCGTGGTTGGCGCGGTGCTGACCCCGCTTTCGAACGCTCTCGAAGTGAAGCTGACCGGGAGTCTGGAGAAACCGGAGTGGGCCTTCGTGATGGGCCCGACGAACCTGTTCCGGTCGCTCAGTGGGCAGCCGGACAATCCCCCGGCGGAGCCGGAAACACCGACCGCGCCCGCCGGCACGCCGCCGGAGAAAACGCCGGAGATTCCCGCCTCCGGCAACTCGGTGGAACCCCCAAAACCATCGGAGTCGCTCGCCCCCGGCCCGACACCATGATCGGCGATGCGTTGCGGGAGCCGGCGGGAGCAGCCGCGAGGTTCGAGAAACCCGAAACTCAAGACTTGCCTCAGCCTGCCGGGTGGGTCTTTGTGCCCCTTCATCTGTTCGGGCTGTAGCGTAGCCTGGTAGCGCGCTTGCATGGGGTGCAAGAGGTCGTGAGTTCGAATCTCACCAGCCCGACCATTTTTACCGGAAACTCCGGTTTTGCGAAGTCCCGGTCTTGCAGCGAAAAGCGTACCCCTACGCGGAAACCGCGTTCCTGACGCATAAATGCGGATTGCCGCGAGTCTTCCGTTCATTCTACTAGGGGGAAACCCTCAATGAGTTCGTTACCCACATTGCCGCACCGCTCCTGGCCGGAGCGCGTGTCGCTGGCGATTGCGAGCGCGGTGGTGTTCTGCGGCGTCCTCACCATGGTCGGCTGGGTATTCGGCATTGAGCCGCTGCTGCAGCCGCTGGGCCGCGCGACGTTGAAAATGAACGGCGCGCTGTCGTACACGCTGCTCGGCGTGGTGTTGCTCGCGCTCGAATTCAACGCCCGCCGCGTGGCGGTGCTGGCGTTGATCCCGCTCACGATCGGCGCGCTGACGATCCTGCAACATCTGGGCGGGCTTGATCTGCGCATCGACGAATTGCTCGTGCGGGACCGGCTGCCTGGGACGGGAGCACCCGGCCGAATGAGCCTGGTGAGCGCGATCAGCCTGACGCTCAGTGGTGCCGTTGTCGCCTGGCGTCTGACCGACAAAGGTTCCCGGATCCGGGTCCTCGGCACGGCCGTGGTGGGGTCGCTGGTTGCTTCCGCGGGCTTCTCCACCCTGGTTGGCTACGGCGCCGGACTCCCGGCCGTGTACACCTGGGGCACGGGCATCGCGACTTCGCCCGTCACCGCTTCGGCCATGCTACTGCTGGGCCTCGCGCTGATCAACTGGGCGTGGCGCGAAAGCCTCAGTCTCGAGGGCGAGCCGCCGGCGTGGTCGCCGATGCCGGTGATCATCGGCTGTCTGACGCTGACCATCATTCTCTGGGTCGGCCTGGTGCAGCGGGAACGCACCTACATCGGCGCGAACACCGTGACCGCGATGGACCGTTTCGCGACGAGCCTCCAGGCCGAACTCGACCGGGAGCTGAATCAGTTCGAACGCATCGCCTCGCGCGTCGCGAACAACCCCGGCACGAGCAAGGTGTACTGGGAGGTCGAGGCCCGCACCCACTGGGTGATCGCCGGGGAGAAAGGCTGCACCGCCATCGCCTACCTGGACGAGACGGGCCACGCCGAGCTGGTGTTTCCGCTCGAGGGGAATGAGGGTGCTCCAGGCTACGACCACGGGTCCGTCCCCGAACAGGCGGAGGCGCTCGAGGCCGCCCGGCGCAGCGGCAATCCCGTCATCTCCCGCACCACGGCGATCCGCACCGCCGGCGGCAGCGACCCCGGCTTCTACATTTTTGCCCCGGTGATCCGCGACCGCGAGGTGCTCGGCTTCATCGCGGGCGCTTTCCGGTACCAGACCCTGCTCGACAGCATCGCCGAACGTGAGCCGACGAAAGGCGCGTATCACACGGTGGCGGGGATCAACGGTGCCCGCGTCTATATTTCCGAGGCCGCCGATCCGGCGCTCGATGAATCGCTCACGACTTCGCGGACGTACCCGATCGCCGACCGGCGGATCCAGATCAGCCTCACCCCGCGTCCGAACACCATCGATCGCCGGTTCCTGCCCGAACTCGCGCTGCTCGCCGGCTTCGGCATCACCGCCCTGTTCGGGCTGAGCGTTCACCTCGCCCGGCGCGCCCGCGCGGGCCAGCGCGCCGCGGAGCTTTCCAACAAGCGGCTGTTCGCCGAGAACGAGGAACGCCGCCGCGTCGAGGCCCGGCTGAAGGTGTCGGACGAGCGCCTGCGCCTGGCCCTCGATTCGACCCAGATCGGCATCTTCGAGTGGAGCGTGGCCGCGGGCCACGTGTACTACAGCCCCGGGCTGTGGGCGATGATTGGATACGACCACACCCGCATGCCTTCGACGGTCGAGGCCTGGCAGTCGCTGATCCACCCGGAGGATGTGGCGCTGTACCGGCGGCGGGTGGATGCGCAGCTCAACGGCGCCGTGTCGTTCATCGAGCCCGAGTACCGCGTGCGGGCGCGCAACGGCGACTGGCGCTGGGTTTACCAGCGCTCGAAATCGGTCGCCATCGCGACCGACGGCCGGCCGGTCCGCATCGTCGGCACGCTGCAGGACATCACCGCGCGGCGTGAGGCGGAACTCGCGCTGCGCGAAAGCCAGGCCGAGGCGCGCAAGCTTTCGCTCGTCGCGGCGAAGACGGACAACCCCGTGCTCATCACCTCGCCGGACGGCCGCATCGAGTGGGCCAACGAGGCGTTCTGCCGCGTCATGGAGTACTCGCTCGAGGAAGTGGTGGGCAAGAATCCCACCCATTACATGGTCGGCCCCGAGACGAACCAGCGCACGATCGCCAGCATGCGCGCGGCGATGGCGCAGGGCGAGGGCATCAGCACCGACGTGGTGAACTATTCCAAGTCGGGGCGCAAATATCACCTGCACATCGAAATCCAGCCGGTGCGCGACGCGCAGGGGCAGCTCGAGAATTTCATCGCGGTCGAGACCGACATCACCGCGCGCGTCGAAACGGAACATCAGCTGCGCCGCGCCAAGGCCGAAGCGGACGACGCGTCCCGCGCGAAGAGCGAGTTCCTCGCCTCGATGTCGCACGAGATCCGCACGCCCATGAACGGCGTCATCGGCATGACCAGCCTGCTGATGGAGACGGTGCTTTCGGGCGAACAGCGGGATTACGTGAACACGATTCGCACCTCCGGCGAGGCGTTGCTCACGATCATCAACGACATCCTGGACTTCTCCAAGATCGAGTCGGGCAAGATGGAGCTGGAGCGGGCGCCCTTCGAACTCGCCCTGTGCGTGGAGGAGGCCCTCGACCTGTTCGCGCTGCAGGCGGCCGCCAAGAAGATCGAACTGGGCTACTACATGGAGCCGGAGATTCCCGGCTGGATCGTGGGCGACGTCACGCGGCTGCGGCAGGTGCTGGTCAACCTCGTCAACAACGCGGTCAAGTTTACCCCCGGCGGCAGCGTTTCGCTGGAGATCCGGCGCGGCGTCTCCGGCGCGAACGATGGCTTCCAGCTGGAATTTCGCGTGCGTGACACCGGCATCGGCATTCCGCCCGAGCGCGTCGACCGGTTGTTCAAGGCGTTCAGCCAGGTCGACTCGTCCACCACCCGCAAGTACGGCGGCACCGGACTGGGCCTCGCGATCTGCCAGCGCCTCACCCAACTCATGGGCGGCGACATCCGGGTGGAGAGTGTCGGCGGCCAGGGCTCGTCCTTCATCTTCACGATCCAGACCTCGGCGGCCCCGCTCACCCCCGACGCGATCCCGCTGGCTCCCGCGCCGCTGCGCGAACAAGGCGTGCTGTGCATCGAGGATCACCCCGTCACGTGCGCCCGCCTGCACGTCATGCTGGAAAAGCTCAGCGTCCCGCACACGATCGTCGGCGACGCGCGCGCCGCCCTCGCCGCCGCCGCGGCCATGTCCAAGCCGCCGGCTCTCGTCATCGCGGACGGCGGCGACGTGGAGGGCGCGATTCCGCTCGAGGCGATCGCGGCGATCCGCTGTCCCCGCCTGATCCTGTACCCGTTCGGCCAGACCGCCCCCGTGAGCCAGGCCGACGGCCTGCCGGTGGCGAGCGTGTCCAAACCGATCCGCACCGCGGCGTTCGTCCACGCCCTGGGCGCGCTGTTCGATCCCATGTCCCCGGGCAATGTCACCGTGGTCAAGACCACCGAACGCACCGTGGGCGAGGAAATCCCGCTCGAGGTCCTGCTGGCGGAGGACAACCCCGTCAATCAGAAGGTCGCGCTGCGCTTCCTCGAACGCATCGGCTACCGTGCCGACGCAGTGGCCAACGGCCTGGAGGCAGTGACCGCGCTCGAGAACCGTCGCTACGATCTGGTGCTGATGGACGTGCAGATGCCCGAGATGGACGGCTTCGAGGCCACACGACAGATCCGGACCCGGATCCCCGTCGAGCGGCAGCCGAAGATCGTGGCCTTGACCGCCAATGCGATGCAGGGCGACCGCGAACTCTGTTTCGCCGCGGGGATGGATGACTACATTTCCAAGCCGGTGAAGATGCACGAGATCACCGCCGCGATCCGCCGCCATTTCGCGAAACCCGCCGAAGTGACCCAGCCGACCAGGGGTTGAGTTTCCGGTCTCCCGTTTCTGGTTCTGGTCACCGAGCGCCGGTGCCTTCGTGCGCAGCACAAGGCTCCGCCCCCCCGTTGCCCAAAAACGAGAAACCAGAAACTAGAAACTAGAAACGAGAAACCAGAAACCGCTTTCTCCTCCCCTTACCATCGGGTGTTCAATCCATTATCAGGCATTGACGCCCTTTTTTGAGGTTCGTTTTCTCTGGTTCATGCGCGATTCGAAGTCGGCCGTTCCTTCTCCCCGCTACAAGCGGGTGATTCTGAAGCTCTCCGGAGAAGTCCTCCGCGGTGGCAAGGCCGGTGACCCCATCGATGGGCCAACCCTGGAGAAGATCTGCACCCAGGTGAAGGAGATCTACGACCTGGGCGTCCAGGTCTGCGTCGTCATCGGCGGCGGCAACATCTTCCGGGGCCTTAACGGCGAAAAGCGCGGCGTCGACCGGACGACCGGTGACTACATGGGGATGCTCGCAACGGTGATCAACGGCCTCGCGCTGATGGATTGCCTCGAAAAGCTCGGCGTGAACACCCGGGTCCAGAGTGCCATTCCCATGAACCAGATCGCCGAGCCGTTCATCCTTCGGCGGGCCATGCGCCACCTCGAAAAGCGCCGGGTGGTGATCTTCGTTGCCGGCACGGGCAACCCGTATTTCTCGACCGACACGACGGCTGCGCTCCGGGCCAGCGAAATGCACGCGGACATCATCCTCAAGGCGACCAAGGTGGACGGCGTGTATGACAAGGATCCGAAGAAACACGCCGATGCGGTGAAGTTCGACCAGCTCAGCTTCATCGACGCACTCAAGCAGCGGCTCAACGTGATGGATTCGACGGCGTTCTCGCTCTGCATGGACAACAACGTCCCCATCCTGGTGTTCGACCTCGGCGACGAGCACGCCATCCGCAAGGCCGTCGTCGGCGAAAAGATCGGCACCCTGGTGCACAACTGAGCACAGGTGGGGGTTGAGAGTTGAGAGTTGAGGGTTGAGAGACCCAACCCGGACCGCTTAGCTCTCACCACCCGCAACTCGGTTTTGCTCTCTCAACTCTCAACCACCAACTCTCAACTTCAGCCCCATGAGCCACCCTGTCCTGACCGATGCCCAAGCACGGATGAAAAAAGCCGTGGATCACACGCTGCATGAATTCAGCGCGATTCACACTGGCAAGGCCACCCCCGCCATGGTTGAGACCGTGATGGTGGAGGCTTATGGCTCCCAAATGCGTTTGAAGGAATGCGCGGCCATCTCGACGCCGGATGCCCGCATGATCCAGATCCAGCCGTGGGACGCGGGCCTCGTGAAGGCGGTCGCCAAGGGCATCATCGACGCGAACCTGGGCTTCAACCCGATCGTCGACGGCAAGCTCATCCGTGTGCCGCTCCCGGAAATGAGCCGCGAGCGCCGTCAGGACTTCGTCAAGACCGCAAACCGCATGGCGGAGGAAGGCCGGGTTCACGTCCGCAACGTCCGCCGCGACTGCATCGAAGCCGCGAAGAAGGCCAAACTCTCCGAAGACGACACCAAGCGGCTGGAAAAGGACATTCAGACGGCCACGGACAAGGCGATCGCGGACATCAATCAGCACCTCGCCGCCAAGGAAAAAGACCTGCTGACGGTTTGATTCCGCCGCGCCCCGTGCCGCATCGCTTTTCGCTCACCGCCAAGCCGCCCCGCCGCGTCGTCATCAAGCTGGGCACGGGGGTTCTCACCTCGGGCATCGGGCAGCTGGACGAGCCCCGCATCGCGGAAATCTGCGGCCAGATCGCCGCGCTTCGCGCCGGCGGCACGGAAGTCATTGTTGTTTCGTCCGGTGCGATCGGCCTGGGCCTCGGCGCGTTGAAACTCGCCAAGCGCCCGAAGGAAACGTCGCGCAAGCAGGCCTGCGCCGCGATCGGCCAGAGCCTGCTCATGCAGGTATGGCAGCGCGGCCTGGCCCCGCACGGCCTGATTGCCGCGCAGGTGCTGCTCACCCACGAGGACATTCGTTCGCGCGACCGCTACCTCAATGTCACCGGCTGCCTGGAGCAGATCCTGGCCTATGGCGCAGTCCCGGTGTTCAACGAGAACGACACGGTCAGCTCCGCGGAAATCCAGGAGATCCGCTTCGGCGACAACGACACGCTTTCCGCCCTCGTCGCCAGCCTCGCCCAGGCGCAGTACCTGTTCATCCTTTCCACGGCGCCCGGCCTGATCGACATGAAGGGCACGGGAAAAGTCGTGCCCGTCGTGGAGCGCATCACACCCGAGATCGAGGCCATGGCCGGCGGCACGACGAGCGCCACCGCGGTGGGCGGCATGATCACCAAGATCTCGGCCGCAAAGCTCGCGACCCGTTCCGGCTGCGGCGTGTTCATTGCGAGCGGGGCCGAACCGGACATCGTCGCGCGGCTGCTGCGCGGCCAGGGACCAGGGACGTTCTTCGTGCCGAGCGGGCTGCCCCTGGAGTCCCGGAAACGCTGGCTCGCGTATTTCCAGCGGCCCACCGGCACGATCCGGATCAACCCGTGCGCGGTGCCGGTGCTCCAGGAGCAGGGCCGGAGCCTGCTGGCCGTCGGCGTCACCGGCCATACGGGCGAATTTGCGGCGGGTGACATCGTGAACATCGCCGGCCCCGACGATCGGGTGATCGCCCGCGGCAAGACCCGTTTCTCCAGCCGGGACATCGCCGCCATCGCCGGCAAGAAGGGCGAGGCCATGGAGGCTCTCTTCCCCGCGCGCAAGCGGCTGGAAGTGGTCCACCGTGACGACCTCGCGCTGTTGTAGCCAAGGGACGAGCGCAGGCGGGGCACTCGAACCCGCAGGCTGAAGCACTGCAGCCACCGACATCCCGTGTCTCCCTCGCGGCGCCACGTGTCGGCCGGTTTCCGAGGGCCCGCACCGCGCCGCGGCGGTGAGGAGATCCCGCTGCCACCTCCGGTGTTCTAGCTTGCCCACGAGACCGGGCTGCCCATTTTCGGACACGAGTCCTAATTTGTGTTCCGCCCCCCCCATGAAGTGCCTCCCACTCCTGATGGCTGCCGCTCTTATTCTCCCCACGATCGGTCTCAGCACCCCTGAAAGCAGTTCCGCTCCGTCGGCGCCGGTGACGTGGGACACCGCCGCCGAGATCCTGGCCCGCATCCAGGCGCCCACATTCCCCGACCGCCGGTTTCCCATCACGGATTTCGGCGCCGTGGCCGGCGGCAAGACCGATTGCACCGCGGCCATCCGCGACGCCATCGCCGCCTGTCACGCGGCGGGAGGCGGCCACGTGATCGTTCCGGCCGGTGACTTTCTGACCGGCGCCATCCACCTCCGCAGCAACGTCGATCTCCATCTCGAGGAAGGGGCGACGCTGCGGTTCAGCACGGACCCGGCGGCCTACCTCCCGGTGGTGCACACGCGGTGGGAAGGCACGGAATGCATGAATTACTCCGCGCTCATCTACGCCTTCGGACAGGAGAACATCGCGGTTACCGGCAAAGGCACGCTGGACGGCGGCGCGGCCGACTCGAACTGGTGGGCCTGGAAAGCCCGCGGCACTCCGGTCTCGCAGCACGACGACGTCAAAAAACTCAACCAGATGGCCGATGCCGGCGTGCCCGTTGCCGAGCGGGTGTTCGGCGCCGGTCATTACCTGCGGCCCAATTTCATCCAGCCCTATCGGAGCCGCAACGTGCTCATTGAAGGCGTGAAGATCCGCCGGTCTCCCATGTGGGAGGTCCACCCCGTGCTGTGCGAGAATGTCATCATCCGCAATCTCGACATTGTCACCCACGGCCCGAACAACGACGGCTGCGATCCCGACTCGTGCAAGGACGTGCTGATCGAAGGCTGCAACTTCGACACCGGCGACGACTGCATCGCCATCAAGTCCGGCCGCAACGATGACGGCCGCCGGGTCGGCGTGCCCTCGGAGAACATCGTCATCCGCAACTGCACGATGAAGGAAGGCCATGGCGGCGTCGTGATCGGCAGCGAAATCGCGGGCGGCGTGCGCAATGTCTTCGTCGAAAACTGCCGGATGGACAGTCCCAACCTCGACCGCGCCCTCCGGTTCAAATCGAACGCCCGCCGCGGCGGCCGGCTCGAGAACGTCTTCATGCGCAACGTGACCATCGGGCAGGTCAAGGAGGCGATTGTCACGGTGGACTTCCTCTACGAGGAAGGCGCAAAGGGCGACCACCGTCCCCTCCTGCGCAACGTGCAGCTCGAGAACATCACCAGCTCCTCGTCGCCCCGCGTGTTCTACATCACCAGCTTCCCCGGCGCCGTGGTCGACCAGATCAAGCTCAAGGACTGCCGGTTCGAAGGCGTGGAGACTTCGGAGGTGATAACCCACGCGGGCAGCATCAGCCTCGAAAACGTGACCATTCTCCCCAAGAAGCTGCCCAAGAGCCTGAGCACCCGGCCCGCGGGCGGAGACTGACGCGCTCCGCGCGAGGGAAAGGGAAAGGGAAAGTGAAAGGGAAAGGGAAAGTGAGGGTGAAAGTGAAGGTGCTCCCTTTCACCCTCACTCTCCCTTTCCCTATTTCCACTCGTACCTCACCCGGTACTTCACGCTGCGTTCTTCATCGGGCTTCAGCGGGATGCTGAACTCGATGGTCTGCGCGTCCTTCTTCGTGAAGGCGTCGGAGTGGTTGACGATCCGCCAGTTGTTCCAGCGGTACAGCCGCTCCACCACGCGCACCTGGATCGGCTCCGACTTGCGGTTGCGCAGCTTGATTTCGAACTCCTCCTCGGCGAAGTCCTGCCGGTCGCTGCTGCGAAAATCGGTGCGTATCCGCTCGCCGACGACATCGAAGGCGTCGCCGGTGTGGATGCGCAGCAGTTCGTTCTTCGCCGTGTGTTCGATCAGGTTTTCACCCACGAACTCGACGCGGCCGTCGGCGTCGTCCCGCCGGTAGAACCGGGCGCGGCCCTTCGGCAGCGGCAAACCGAGCCGGTTTTCCTCGGAGTTCTTGAATTCCCGCATCACCGCCACCTTGCGATTGCCCGTATCGATGCCGAACCCCGGGTCCTGGATCATGTGCGCCCCGCGCAGAGCGGCGTACTGCGCCGCGCCATCGTACACGTAGACGATCGGCGCCCGCACGCCGGTGGCGCGCATGAACTCGACCTGTTTCGTCTCCTGATCGCGCAGGGTCACCGGTTGCGGCAGCGTGTAGAGATGGAACTCGTCGAAGGCTTTCTCGGTGACCGCCGCACCGGACGCCGCGGCCATTTCCATTTTCCGCATGACGATGCCGCGGTACTGGTCCTGGGCTTCGGGTGGGATGCGATTCACGTCCCCCGCCATCAGCTTCACCGCCGCGCCGTCGAACCCCTTGCCGCTCTGGTTGACCAGGGTCACCCACCCGATCACGTCCACGAGGTCGCCTTTCTCGGGCGCCACGAAGTTATATGCCGCCTGCCAGCTGAGCCCGCCCGTCAGGTAGCTGAGCTCCGCGTCGAGCCTGGCCGCAGCCGGCGACGCGATGCGCCACCCGAGGGTGGGTTTCAGGATTCCATCGCCCGGCAACGCGGGAAACAAGGGTTCGCCCGGCAGCGAAAAGCGCAGTTTGCCGTCGACCTCGACGATCGGCGAGGTGGCTTCACCCCCCGGGGCGTGGCCGCTGCGCACCACCTTGCCGCTCACGGTAAACTCGCGTCCGTCCTGATCGCGCACCAGGAACTCGAGCGTCTTTCCCTCATTGAGGTCGAGCATGAGGCTTTGGGACATCACGTCGGCCCGGTAGCTCTGCTCCAGAATCCGAAAAGCCACCTTGCCGGCGGGATCCCGCAGCACCACGGAATCCGGCTCCACCTGGAGCGTGGCCCCGGGGAACGTGACGGCGGTCTCGCCCGCCTTGAGGTCCAGCGGCACGCGTTCGCGGACGACGGCGAAGTTCTGGTTGTAGACGGTGAGCGCGGGCTGCGCCGCCGAGATCGCCGTCGCGGCCAGCGCCGCGAGGCCAAGGAGCAAGGATTTCATGCGTGGGAAAAAGTCGGACAAGCTACCCCACCCGGGACACACGCGCGAGCGGAAGGTTTCGTCGGGTGCAAGCCCCGGCACCGCCCACGCCAATAGCGTAACTCACCATTGGAGGGGCCTTGCACGGACCCATTACGCGGACTACTGAGGTCCGATTCGCCCTGCGCAGTATAAGAACGCCGAGCTTTGGCCAATTCACGCGCAGCGCCCGATTCGCCGGCTGGTATAGTTTCAGCGATAACCGGCAATAGTGGCCGCCATGAAATTCCGCCCGCGCAGCGCCCCGGTCTCAAGGCCCCGCCCCCCAAGCGGGTGCCTGCGGAGACAGCGCGGTCGAAATTCCCGTCCCCCCGGCGCCCACCGCCACCGGTTTCACTAGACACCTCACTATGAAACTGAACCCGATGAAGGCGCTTCGACATCCGCGGATGACGAAGTACTATCTTGGTGCCGCGGCAGCTGGATTCCTGGCTGCCCTCTTTGCGCGTCCTGCGTTCGCGAGCGCCGCCGATGCCGCCCCCGAAGGGACGGCCGCCCACGCCGCCTTCAAGTACTTCAGCGTCTTCACCGACCCGAAGTATTCACCCCTCGAACTGTGGTCGCTGCTGATCGTGCTCGGAATCGCGGTCGCCGGACTGATCTACGCCTGGGCGCTCGCGCGCCAGGTGGAAGCCGCCGACTCGGGCACCCCGCGGATGCAAGCGGTCGCGGCCGCGGTGCGCGAAGGTGCCAATGCCTACCTCGCGGCCCAGTTTCGCCGGGTGGGACCGTTGATCGCCATCATCACCGTCCTCCTTTACTTCACGACGCAGAGCGATGAGTCGGCCTTCAAGCTGGGCCGCGCCGGCGCGTTCCTGGTGGGCTCGCTGTTCAGCTGGTGTGTCGGGTTTGTCGGCATGCGTCTGGCGACCAAGGGCAACCTTCGTGTCGCGGCCGCCGCCCGCCGGTCCTACGGCGAGGCGATGCAACTGGGGTACCGCACCGGGACCGTCACCGGCATGCTGACCGATGGCCTGGGTCTGCTCGGTGGCACCTTGATCTTCCTCGCCTACGGCGAACAGGCCTATGAGGCGCTGCTCGGGTTCGGCTTCGGCGGCACGCTGCTCGCGTTGTTCATGCGCGTCGGCGGCGGCATCTATACGAAGGCGGCCGACGTCGGCGCCGATTTGGTGGGCAAGATCGAGAAGAACATCCCCGAGGACGATCCGCGCAATGCGGCCACGATCGCCGACAACGTGGGCGACAACGTCGGCGACTGCGCCGGCATGGCGTCGGACATCTTTGAAAGCTATGAGGTGACGATGGTGGCCGCCATGATCCTGGGTCTCGCGACCTTCGGCCTCAAGGGCGTCATCTTCCCGCTGCTGGTTCGCGGCATCGGCGTTCTCGGCTCGATCATCAGCACCTACACCGTCAAGGCCGGCGTCAACGACACCTCCGACACCGCGCTGAAGAGCGTGCATCGGGGCTTCTGGATCGGTTCCGCGATCTCGGTCGCAGGCTTCTTCATCCTGGGGGCGCTTTACCTGACCTTCGACAGCGCCTACCTTGCCTCGCATCCGATGGCGGCGGCCGGCTTCCCCAACGGCGACCCGTCCGCGCTGCCGGTCTGGGCCACGTTCGGTCTTGAAAACACCGATCTCCGTCCGGTTCTGACCTGTTTCATCGGCGTCGTCCTGGCGATCGGGCTCAACAAGATCACCAGCTACTTCACCCACACGTCGCATTCCCCGGTGCGCAGTCTGGCCAAGAGCTGCCAGACCGGCCACGCCACGAATATCATCCAGGGCTTTGCGGTCGGCTACGAGAGCACGGTCGCCTCCGTGCTCGCCATCGGCGGCGCCATCCTCCTGTCCTTCATGTGCTACGCCGGCACTCCGCCGCTGTTCGTGGCTTACGGCGTGGCGATGACAGGCATCGGCATGCTGACCCTGACGGGCAACACCATCTCGATGGACGTGTTCGGCCCCGTCGCGGACAACGCGAACGGCATTGGGGAGATGGGCTACGACGAGAAGGAAATGGAGAAGAAGCAGCCCGGTTCCTACCGTCGCGCCCGCCAGATCCTCGCCGACCTCGACGCGGTGGGCAATACGACCAAGGCCGAGACGAAGGGCATCGCGATCGGCTCCGCCGTCATCGCCGCCGTGTCCCTGTTTTCCAGTTTCATCGCGGTCATCGCGGTGGGCAGCGAGGACAAGATCCACCTGATGACCGCCGACCAGTACGCCACCGAGGCCGGCAAGCTCACGGTGGCCCATCCGATGGTCTTCCTCGGGTTCCTCCTGGGCGGTGCCGTTCCCTTCCTCTTCAGCTCGATGCTGATCCGGGCCGTCGGCCGCGCGGCGTTCCTGATCGTGAAGGAGTGCCGGGACCAGTTCCGCGACCAGGCGATCTGGGCCGGCACGAAGAAGCCCAATTACGGCCGCGTCGTCGATATCTGCACGGCGACCGCGCAAAAGGAACTCATCGGCCCGGGCTTCCTGGCCATCCTCACGCCGCTCCTCGTCGGCTTCCTCCTCGGCACGCAGGCGCTCGGCGGCTTCCTCGCCGGCATGATCCTCGTCGGGCAGCTGCTGGCCGTCTTCATGGCGAACGCGGGCGGCGCGTGGGACAACGCCAAGAAACTGATCGAAGACGGCGTCTATGGCGGCAAGGGCTCCGAAGCACACAAGGCGGCGGTCACGGGCGACACCGTGGGCGACCCGCTCAAGGACACCGCCGGCCCCGCCATCAATCCGCTCATCAAGGTGATGAACATGGTCAGCCTCCTGAGCCTCGGCATGGTCATCAAGTACAACCTCCTGACGCCGACCACCGGCAACACCGGGCGGGTCGTCGCCGTCGTGGTTGCGACACTCTGCGCCGCCGCCATCGCCTGGGCCGTGTGGCAGAGCAAACGCGAGACGAAGGAGATGCGCGAAATGGAAGAGCACTTCGGCGCCGACGCTCCGAAGGAAGAGGAGCCCGTGGCCACCGCCGCCGGCAAGTAAGCCCGTCCCCCTGCCACTCCAGCCGGCGTCACCTTCGGGTCACGCCGGCTTTTTTGTGGACCCGAAACCTCCCTCCCGGAAGCGCGCGGCCCCTCCCTCCCTCCCTCCCTCCCTCCCTTGGTTGCTTCAACAATACCCACCGCCGATTCTTTCCAGAACCAAGCTCGATTACGAGG
>JAEWKR010000133.1 GCA_023457715.1 Verrucomicrobiota bacterium | reverse complement strand
GTCGTTGGCTATGGGACAGCCGGCCCACGCCGGCGCCGAAATCCTAAATCGTACAACCGAGAAAAACACTATCAGCTCCCTCTAGCGCAACCTCCGCTAACGCCCGATATGGGACGCTACTGATCTGAGATCTGAAATTCCGGCGAAGCCGGCTCTCACTCAAACCGCATCCGCGAGTTGTTTTCCAGATACGCGGCGATCTCGGTCGCAAAGGCCTGGCCGAATTCGGCGCGCTTTCGTTCGCCCACGCCGGGAATGTCGTCCATCTCGGCTGGGCTGACCGGGTACTGGCGTGCCATCGCGCGGAGCGTGGTGTCGCCGAACACGATATACGCCGGCACGCCCCGTTCGTCCGCCAGCCGCTTCCGTAGCTGGCGCAGCCGGTCGAACAGAATTTCGTCACAGGCGATTTCGCCTGCCCGCTTGTTCCCCACGCGGCGGGCCTTCGGCAGCTCCATCGGCTTGGTCAGCGTCACCGGGGTGCGTTTCCGCAGGACGTCCATCCCTTCGGGCGTGAGTTCCAGGGTTGCGAACTCGCCTTCCGCCACCGCGACGTAGCCGAGCCGCATCAGCTCCCGGCCCACTGCGGCCCACTGCGGGCGCGAAAGTTCACCGCCGATGCCGTAGGTGGTCAATCGATCGTGACCCCACCGGCGGATCTTTTCGGTGCCGGCTCCGGTCAGCACCTCGACCACGTGGTTCATGCCGACGGAAAACCGGCTGTTCTGCAGGATCCGATAGATGCAGGACAGGAACTTCTGAGCGGCGATCGTGCCGTCGTAGGTCTCGCGCGGCTCGAGGCAGTTGTCGCAGGCACCACAATTCTCGATCGGGAAGGTCTCGCCGAAGTAAGCCAGCAGTTCCGCGCGACGGCATCCGGCGCTCTCGGCATAATGCACCATTTTGCGCAGCTGGGCGCGGGCGACCTGCTGTTCCTGCTCGTTGGTGATCTCGTCGATGAAATGCGTCTGCTTCGCGATGTCGCCTCCGCTGAAGAGGAGCAGGCAGTCGCCCGGCAATCCGTCGCGCCCGGCCCGTCCGGTCTCCTGGTAATAGCCCTCCACGTTCTTGGGCAGGTCGTGGTGGATGATCCAGCGGACGTTCGGCTTGTTGATGCCCATGCCGAAGGCGATGGTCGCGCACACAATGCGCGTGTCGTCGCGGAGGAACTGCTCCTGGTTGCGGGCGCGCTCTTCGGCGTCCAGCCCGGCATGATACGCCAGCGCCGCGAAGCCGCGGCCGGCAAGGGCCTCCGCCACGCGTTCGGTGGTGGCGCGGGTGGCGCAATAGATGATCCCGCTCTCGTGCTCCCGTTTGCGCACGAACTCGATGATCTGCTTCAGCGGCTGGTCCTTCGGCACGACCCGGTAGGTCAGGTTGGGGCGGTTGAAGCTCGCCACGAAGATGTCGGGCTCGCGCAGCTGCAGATGCTTGACGATGTCCTCGCGGACGCGCGGTGTGGCGGTCGCGGTGAGGGCGATCATCGGCACGGCCGGAAGCGTCTTCCGCAGCTTCGCCAGCTGGCGGTACTCCGGCCGGAAATCGTGGCCCCATTCCGACACGCAATGCGCCTCATCGATCGCGATGCAGGTCACATTCCACTTCGCGAGGTTGTCCGCCCAGCCTTCCAGCATCAGCCGTTCCGGGGCTACGTAGAGCAGCCGGTACTCGCCCCGGTGCAGCCCGCGCAGGCGCGAGCGCGCCTCGTCCGCGTCCAGGGTGGAATTCAGGAACGTCGCCGCGACGCCGCTGGCCTGCAGCGCATCGACCTGGTCCTTCATCAGCGCAATCAGCGGCGAGACGACCAGCGTGAGCCCGGGGCGGGCGAGGGCCGGGAGCTGAAAGCACAATGACTTTCCGCCGCCGGTGGGGAGCAGCGCGAACACATCGCGGTCCGCCAGCACGGCCTCGCAGATTTCGCGCTGCAGCGGCCGGAAGCTGCTGTAGCCGAAGGTGACTTTGAGGAGGTGGGAAAGTTCGGACACGGCGCGGAAACGGACAGAATCCACCGCCGCGGCCCCGCGCTTCAATCGCGAAAGCGCGCGCTCCCGGGGACCCCTGACCGAAAGACGGGTTTTACAGGGGGTAACGGAGCAAACAAAATCCGCGGCGACCGCTCTCTCCGACGGCTCTGTTTCCGCCGGTTAATCCGTCTTCCCCACTTGCCATCGGCGGCCCGGCTGGCGATGCAAGAGGCGTGCTCGCTCGATTTTCCGTTCCCCTGCGCACGCTGATATTGGCCGGCTGGTTGCTCGCGGCGACGTCGGCCCACGCGGCGAACGAGCCCCGGCCGGTCGTGGGGCCCGGCGCCACCAAGGATGAAGTGATCGCCGCGTATGGGTGGCCGAACGGGCAGTCGCAATCGGGCGGCAAGGAGATCCTGCGCTACAACCAGGGCGACGTGATCCTCGAGGACGGCAAGGTCGAGCGGGTCAACTTCTCTCCCGACGTGCCCTGGCAGGCGCCGCGGCCGCGCCCCGCCCCGCCGACCGCGTCCACCCGCAAGGTGCCGGAGGCGCCGGTGAACTTCTGGCTGACCGACTTCGAGGCGGCGCGGAGCGAGGCGATCCGGCGCCATGCCCGCATCCTGGTGTTGTTCACGGGTTCGGACTGGTCGCCGGCCAGCAGGCAATTTGCCGAGGACGTGGAGTTTCACCCGGATTTCGTCAACGCGTTCATCGGTGACCTGGTTTTCCTGAAGCTCGACTATCCGCGCGGGAATCCCGTGCCGGTGAAGATCAGCGATGAACTGCTGCGGCTGAGGGACCGGTATCAGGTCACCACCTACCCGACGCTTCTCGTGATCAATCCGACGGGCGAGGAGGTTGCCCGCGCCGACCTTACCCGGAGCCCCGCCGGCCTCTCGTTTCGCGATCGCGTGATTGAGGCCGTCCGCGAAGCCCGGGCGTCGGTTCCACCGCTGGATCCGCGGCGCGAGCCGGAGCCGCCGGAAGCCGGCGCGGTGACTCCGCCCGCCGCCGGGGATCCGCCCGCCGCGGACTCGACCGCGCCCGCGC
>JAEWKR010000132.1 GCA_023457715.1 Verrucomicrobiota bacterium | reverse complement strand
CCCTCATTCCCTCACTCCCTCCACAGTTGACACCCCCGGGTGCCGCCGATTCGTTTCCCTCGGCGGCGACGCCGCCATCCGCCCTCCGCTCCGCCCCTCAATCATGGCCAATATCCTCGGCTACTTTTCGAACGACATCGGCATCGACCTCGGCACCGCGAACACCCTCGTGTACGTCAAGGACAAGGGAATCGTCCTCCGCGAACCGTCCGTGGTCGCCCTCGATACCGCCACCCGAAAAGTCCGCGCCGTGGGCGACGAGGCAAAGCGGATGCTCGGCCGCACCCCCGGCAACATCACCGCCATCCGCCCGATGAAGGACGGCGTCATCGCCGACTTCGACGTGACGGAGGCGATGCTGCGCTATTTCATCCGCAAGGTCTCCAGCAGTTCGTTCCGGGCCCCGCCCCGCGTCGTGATCGCCATTCCGTCCGGGATCACCGAGGTCGAAAAACGCGCGGTGAAGGAATCCGCCATGCATGCGGGCGCCCGCGACGTGATCACGATCCCCGAGCCCATGGCGGCCGCGATCGGCGTCGGTCTGCCCATCGACGAACCGGCCGCCAACATGATCGTCGACATCGGCGGCGGCACGACCGAGATCGCGATCATTTCGCTCAACGGCATCGTCTTTTCGAAGTCGATCCGGGTCGCGGGTGACGAACTCGACAGCGCCATCATCAACTACATGAAGCGCGCCTACAATCTCCTCATCGGTGAACGCACCGCGGAAGAGATCAAGATGCGCGTGGGGTCGGCCTACCCGCTGGAGGAGGAGCTGACGATGGAGGTCAAGGGACGCGACTCCGTGGCCGGCCTGCCCAAGACCATTCACATCACCTCGCAGGAAATCCGCGAGGCGCTCGCCGATACCGTCGCGGCCATCGTCGACGCGGTCCGGGTCACGCTCGAACGCTGCCCGCCGGAACTTTCCGCCGACCTCGTTGACCGCGGCTTCGTGATGGCGGGCGGCGGCGCGCTGATCCGCGGAATCGATCGTCTCCTCAGCGAGAAGACGGGCCTGCCCGTCACGGTCTCGGATGACCCCCTGTCAGCTGTCGCCAATGGCACGGGGCAGGTGCTCAACGACCTCTCGTGGCTGATGCAAAACGTCTGAGAAGGAAGTGAAAGTGAGAGTGAAAGTGAAAGTGCCGGATTGAAGCGGTACCCCTCCCACTTTCACCTTCACTCTCACCTTTCCCTTCCTCGTGTTCCAGCGTTTCGATCAGGCCAGACCCTTCGCCACCCTCGCGGCGATCATCGTCGTCTGGCTGCTGCTGCCCATCGGCGTGAAGTCGTTTACCCGGGCCAGCTTCTTCGAACTCACCGCCCCCGTTACCATCACCGCCTCGCACGCGCGCGACCTGCAGAGCTACTGGGGGCTGCGGCTCCATTCCAAGAACGAGCTCATCGAGGCAGGGCGGGATCTCGCGCGGCTGAACTCGTCCTACGAACTCGCGGTGCAGCAGAACACCGAGCTCCAGTCCGAGATCGCCCGGCTCGAGTCCCTGCTTCGCCTGCCGGCCTTCAACCAGTACCGCTATGAGCATGCGCGCGTTGCCCGGCGCGACTTCTCCGCCTGGTGGCAGCAGATCATCATCCGGAAGGGGCGCAACTTCGGCATCCCCGTCGGCGCCCCGGTCATCTTCAACGGTGGCGTGGTCGGCCGCGTCACGGAGGTGAACCTCAACACCGCCCGCGTGGAGCTCATCTCGAGCCCGAACGTCCGGCTCGCCGGCGTGGTGGAGGGCGATTCCCGCCCCATCAGCTTCCAGGGCGGGCACAATCCGACCTTCGCGCCTCCGACCGGGACCGTCGAATTCGTGCCGCTCGACATCTTCGCCCACGCGAACACCCCGCGCCGCCTCGTCACCTCGGGCCTGGGCGGCGTCTTCCCGCCCGGCCTGACCCTCGGGGTGATCACCCGGCTAGAACTCGGCTCCGACGGGCTGTTCCAATCCGGCGAGGTCCGGCTCGACGACCGGCTCGGCTCGCTCACCGAGGTCACCGTGCTGGTGCCCATCGCCACCGAGTAAGCCATGCGCCGCGTGCTGACCCTGTTCGGCTGCGCCCTGATTCTCTGGGCCATCGTTTCACAGCTGAACCACGTGCTCACCCCCTGGCGGGTGCACCTGTTCATGGGCGGGCTGTTCGTGACCTTCGCGGCGCTGATGCAGCCCTTCGCGCCGGGCCTGGCCGCCTCGTGCGCCGTCGCCCTCGTCCTGGACGCCAACGCGCCGGTTGCCTTTGGCACGCATCTGATCCTGTTTGGCGCGGCCCACGCGGCCGTGTACCGGCTGCGGGAACGAATCCCCCGCAGCGATACGGTTTCCCGGGTCACGGTCGCGGTGCTGGCCAATCTCGGCATTTTTCTCGTGTTCTCGTTCATTCAGGTCCTGCGCACTCCGGGCACCACCGGCATCTGGCCGCGTGCGCTCGCGGATCTGCTGTTTTCCCAGGTCGCCCTGGCCCTGGCGGCCCCCTGGTTCTTCGCCCTGCAGGCCCGGGCGCTCGCGCTCGCGGGTTGCGAACGGGACAACTACGCCTGAGGCGCCATGGCGACCACGGACGTCAATCTGGCGGAGCGCTCCGGCAACCTGGTCGAGTCCCACAAGGGCTACGACCCCCGGATCCTTTTCTTTTACTTCGTGGTCGCGGCCCTGCTGCTGACGCTCGTCGGCGGGCTGGCGTACCAGCAGCTGCTCAAGACCTCCGTGCACAGCGAGCGCGAGCGGAAGCAGAACGAACGCCGCGTCATCGTCCCCGGCCCCCGCGGCAACATCTACGACCGCGACGGCCGGCTCCTCGTCGGCAACCGTCCGGTCTTCTCCGTGGTCCTCTACGTCGACGAACTGCGCGCGGAACTGCGCCGCGAGCAGATCCGGATCCGCAAGAACTACCGGGAAATGGACGACAAGGACATGCCGTCGCGCGGCCAGCTGGAACAGATCGCCCGGGTCTCCGTGACCCAGCAGTACCTGGATCGGGTGATCCGGATCCTGGGGCGCGAACCGGGCAGTCCCGAAGCGCGGATCGATCCGCGCAAGATCAGTCGCCACTTTTCCAGCACGCTGGTCCTGCCCTACACGCTCCTCGACGATCTGAGTCCGGAGGACTACGCGCGGCTCCTCGAGTCGCTGCCGGTCAATTCGCCCCTGCAGGTCTACACCTCCAGTTCCCGGTACTACCCGTACCAGGCGGCCGCGGCGCACACCCTCGGTTATGTCCGGGTCAAGGAGGAGGACAACCTGGCGGACATGCCGGGTGACGACCTGAAGACCTTCAAGATGAAGGGGGCCACCGGCGAGGGCGGGCTCGAAAAACAGTTCGACGACGTCCTCCAGGGGACCCCCGGCGGCTCGATCTTCCGGGTCGACCCCTCCGGCTTCCGCATCAACCCGCCCATCGCCGAGCTGAAGCCACGGCAGGGCCGCAACCTCACGACCTCGCTGGACATCGACCTCCAGGTCCTCGCGGAAAAGCTCATCGGCGACCAGATCGGCGCGGTGGTGGCGATGGACGTCCGCACCGGGGAGGTCCTCGCGCTGGTCAGCAAGCCCGACTATGGGGACCTGAACGAGTTCTCACCCCGGGCGTCCACGGAAGTGGTCAAGCGGATCAATGAAGCCGAGGCCTGGAATCACCTGGCGATCAGCGGCCTGTTCCCGCCGGGTTCCACCTTCAAGATGGTGGTGGCGATCGCCGGCATGCGCCAGGGTCGGCTGACGCCCCACGACACGTCGATTTTCTGCAGCGGCACCACGTTCATCGGGCGGGCGCGCAAGACCTGCCACAACGGTCACGGCAACCACGGCAACCCCGATCTGGCCGACTCGCTCGCCCGGAGCTGCGACACCTACTACTACCATCACGGCATCGCCATGGGGCCCCGGGCGATTGCGACGGAGGCGCGGCGCCTGCACCTCGACCAGCCCACCGGGATCGAGCTCCCCGCCGAGACGAAGCGCATGCTCATTCCCGATCCGGACTGGCTGCGCAAGACGCGCGACCTGCCCTGGACCGACGGCTACACCGCCAATATCGCGATCGGCCAGGGCGATGTGCTGCAGACCCCGCTGCAGGTGGCCGCCTTCACCGCCTCCCTCGCCCGCGGCGAAACCTACACCCAGCCGACCTTGCTGCACGATCCCCAGCGGCCGGTGCAGAAGCACGAATCCCTCGGGCTCACCCGCGAGCAGTACGCGGAGATCATCCGTGGGATGGTGGGCTGCACGACCTACGGCACCGCCAAGTCCATGACCCAGTCGCCGCTGTATCAGATTCCCGGAGTCAAGGTCGCCGGCAAGACCGGCACGTCGCAGAAGGACGTCTACAAGGACGGGCAGCACCTCGGCATCATCAACTTTGCCTGGTTCACCGGCTTCGCGCCCGCCGACAACCCGCGGATCGCGATCACCGTCGTCATGAAGGGTGACACGATCGGCGAGGATTATGGCGGCGGCGCCAACGCCAGTCCCGTCGCCGCGCTGGTGCTGAAGAAGTACTTCGAGAAGCAGACGCCGGCGGCGAAGGACGCCGCCGGGCCGAAGCTGACCGGGGTCGCGAGTCACCGCGCCGTGAGCGCGCGATGACCCGCCCCCGCCTTTTCGCGCAGCTCTCTGCGCGCCTCGCTGAACACCTCGGCCGGCGCGCGCCAGCTCTCGCGGGGACCGAAACGGAGTCGTTGCAGATCGGAGACCACGGGCGCGCGGCGGCCGCCCAGGCGCCGCAGCCAGCGGCCCGCCTCGCGCCGCACCGGATCCTCGCGGCTGGCGCGGTTGCGCCAGCGCCACCGGCTCCAGAGCCGCCGCCGCAGCCAGCGGAAAGCCGCCAATAACCCGAACGCGCCGGCCAGGATGCCGCCGGCCCATCCGATCCGCGCCGAATCCCAGGGTTGGCTGAGCCAGGTCTTGAAGCCGCCCACCCAGCGCTCGAGCGTCTGCCGCACCTGCAGGGTCGACCGTTGGGCGAGTTCCTTTGCGCCGCGCAGGGTGTTCACCTGCGTCGCCTGGTCGAAGCTCACCACCCGCCGGTACCAGAACACCCGCAGGCTATCGATGCGCGCCTTCCAGCTGCGGTCGGTCCTCTGCTCGGCTCCGGCCAGGGTCGCCGCTTCCACCGCCGACAGGCCGGTCGGCAATTGCAGCGGATCGGCCCGGATCCAGAGCCTGCGGTCGACATCGTAAAGTTCCGCCCAGGCGTGCGCGTCGGAGTTGCGCACCGTGAAGCTGTTGGCGGCATACGCGTTCCAGGAGCCGCCCCGGAACCCGGTGACGACGCGCGCCGGGAAACCCGCCGCGCGGGCCAGGAGCACGAACGAACCCGCGAACAACTCACAATGGCCGTCGGCCGTCGAATCGAGCCAGCGCACGAGCGGGTCGCCCGGGCCGTCGGGGATTCGCGGGGTGAGGGTGTAACCATGCTGCCGGCGCAGCCACGCCGTCACCTGCTCGCCAAACTCGACCGCGTTCAGGGTTCGTCCCCCGGTGGCCGCGGCGAGGACGCGCCGCACCGTATCGGTCTGGCCGCCGGGCGCGCTGCCGCGGTAGTCGACCGACGGCGGATCCGGGAAGGTGGCCGACAGGTCGAAACGCGCCACTTGATACGCCGTCAGCCGGACCGGCTCCTTCAGCAGTTCGACCAAACCTGCCTCCGGCGCCCAGCGGAACGTCTGCGGCTCGGAAAACCGCAACGCCCGATACCGGCCCACCAGCGGGAGAAACCGGCTGACGCCGGGCTCCAGATAAACGGTCACCGTCGCCGGTGGCACCGGGCCGCGCCCGCGCGCCACGATGGCCGCCGACGTGACGGGATTTTGGAACAGGTCCCGGCGCAACTGGGGGGACATCCGGAACGTGCTGTCGCGGTACTCATCGAGCACCAGCATCCGCCAGTAGGGATCGGCCGGAATCTGCGCGCGGTCCGACACGTCGACATGCATGGCCACCCGCGTGTCCTGCTGGATCTCCGTGACCTCCCCGAACCGGACCGTGTCGCTGAAGCCCGAGCGCGCCTTGCGGGTGATGAACCGGTCGAGGAACATCCCGTTATCCAGCTGAAAACGCGGGATCATCAGGAAGAGCAGCGCGGACGCCGCGATGACGCCGAGGAACAATCCCGCCCCGAGCACCGCCAGCCGCCAATCCACCGCCGAGAGCAACCGGCGCGGCAGGCGCCGCCATTCGAGATGCTGCACCCAGGGAGGCATCCGCCCCGCCGGCGCCGTCGGCCCGGTCCCGGCGGCGAGGGGCGTGACCGCGGCCATCGTTTCCGCCAAGGTGAGCACAAGCAGGAAGATCAGGGCGAGGGACGTGTAGGCGAGGATCTGGACCGCGAAGGACAAGGACGCAGTCAGCACTCCGGCCACCACCACGAGGAACAGCCCCAGCACGATCACCTGGAGATCGTCGCGACGCTGCCGATACGACAGCGCCCGGTACAGCAGGAGCAGCAGGTCCAGCCGGACCAGAGCCGGCAGCAGTTCGCCGCCGAGCCACCAGTCGGCCGCAAAGCCCGCGAGGATGATGGGAAAGGCAAGCAGGTGGACCACGCGGGGGACCCGCGCGACCCATCGCGGCCGCAGGGTCGACCCGAGGGACACCGCGGCCGTGAGGGTCAGGACGCCCCAGGCCGCCACGTCCATGTACGCGACCGTCGAGACCGCCAGCAGGGTCAACAACCCGCCCAGCAACCAGCGCACCTGGTGCAGTTCGTCGAGCGTGAGCCGGGAGCGCAAGGTGGGTTTCATGGGTTCAGGCCGACGCCACCCGCTGCGCGCCCACCATCGCACTGACGCCCCGGGGTCCGTCGGGCACAAACGTCAGCCGATGCCTGGAACTCGTCGGTTCGGCCGGCGCCGGGGCCGTCGAGGGTTCGAGGAGCGCAAGGCGCGTGAGCCAGCTCTCGAGGTCCCGCATCCCCCGCACCGGCTGGGCCGCTTCGGCGTCGATGGCCACGCTCAACAACCGCCCCGCCCGAAAGAGATCCTCGCTCAGCATCGCCGCCATGCTCACCAGCGTTTCAAACTGCTCGGGGCGCGGCCACCGCGCCGCTTCGGTGCTGATCCACACCGCGAGCCCGTCCGCCGTCTCCGCGCCAAACTGCCGCACCAGCAGCTGCTGCGTGCGCGCGGACGCCTTCCAATGAATGAGCCGGTGCGAGTCCCCCGTCTGATAGCGGCGGACGGCAATCAAATCGTTGCCGGATCCGGGCCGGGAAATGCGATTCTCCCCCGTCTGACGGTACAACGCCGCGGGCGCATGGCGCCGGTACTCGATCGGGGCCGGCCACACCACCGCCTCCGTCACGAGATCCACGCCGATTTCCTTCCGCAGGAAGCCGAAGGGAAACAGCGAGCCGACGGCCACAAGCTCGACGCGGAGGCGGCCGCGACGCCGCGGTTGCAGCACCCAGTCCAGCCGCGTCTCCCCGCGCGGATCCAGGCGGTCGGACAAGGCGAGCCGGCCCCGGATTTCCGCCGCCTCGGCCGCCGCGAGCGCCGACTTGATGTCGGCGCTGCGGGCGGTGAACGTCGTTTCCGGCCGCAGCTTCGCCGCCGCCTCCTGCGACTGCGCGCGAAGCGTGAACCACAGCCCATAGGTGGGCAGCAGGGTTTTCGCGTTGCGCAGCTCCAACCCCACCAGCGTGTCGTGCCCCGCCCGCATCGCCGGCGGCAGCACGAGCCGCCAGCTGACGGCGCGCAGATTCAGCCACGACAGGAGTCCGCTGAGGATCAGGCAGGCCAGCAACAGCGACAGGGTCAGGAACAGGATATTGGACGACGAATTGTACGCCGCCATGCCGATGCCCATCGACAGCGAGATCAGGACCGTGCCCGGCAGCGTGGGCACGATCCGGTGCACCCGCTGCGGGTAGATCAGGCTCCAGAGAAACCGGTTCCACGTGAACCGTTCCCGATCGGCCGGACGCGCGCCGGGCCCCCGCCAGGGTGTCGCGGTGGAGGTGGTCATGCGGGTGCAGCGGGGTTTTGAGTTTTGAATTTTGGGTTTTGGGTTTCCCAACTCAAAACCCAAAACACAAAACCGATCCTGGCTGGGCTCCCCTCACGGCAGCGGCACCGATCCGACGATGCGCTTCAGCGCCGCCTGGACCGCGGCCCGCTCCTCCCGGGTATCGCCGGTCTGACGGGAAAGCACAAGGCGGTGCGTGAACACCGGGGCCGTCAGCTCGGCCACGTCATCGGGCAGGACAAAATCGCGGTGGTACACGAGCGCGCGAGCCTGGGCCGCGGTGCGCAGCGCCACGCCGCCGCGCACGCTGATCCCGGAGCGGAACTCAGCCTCGGTTCGCGTGGCCGCCACGATCTTCAGGATGTAATCGAGCACGGACTCCTCCACGAAGACCTGGCCCACGAGCGCCTGCAGCTGGAGGACCTCCTCCCGGCTGACCACCGGCGCCAGCACCATGGCGTCGTAGCCGCCCCGCGCCGTCCGCAGGATGTCCATTTCGTCGTTGGCCGCCGGATACCCCATGCTCAGCCGCATGAGAAACCGGTCGAGCTGGCTCTCCGGCAGCGGAAAGGTGCCTTCGTAGTCCACCGGGTTCTGCGTCGCGAACACCATGAACGGTGCCCCCACGGCATGCGGCTGGCCTTCCACCGTGACGCGCGCGCGGTCCATCACTTCGAGGAGCGCCGACTGCGTCTTGGGCGTCGCGCGGTTGATCTCATCGGCCAGCACGATGTTAGCAAAGACCGGCCCCTTCTTGAACACAAAGGAACGCTCGTGCTGGTCATAGATCGCGACGCCCGTGACGTCGGTGGGCAGCAGGTCGCTGGTGAACTGGATGCGGGCGAACTCGGCATCGATCGAGCGCGCCATCGCATAGGCGAGCGTCGTCTTGCCGACGCCCGGCAGGTCCTCGATCAGCAGGTGGCCGCCGGCCAGCAGGCAGACCAGCACCTGTTCGATGACGTCGTCCTTGCCCTTGATCACGGTGCGCATGTTGCCCCGCAAACGGTCCAGCGCCGTCTTGGCGGTTGCGAGCTGCCCGGCCTGCACGAAGTCGCTCATTGCCGCGCACGGTATGAAAACCAAGCGAAGGGTCAAACCGGGGGGGGAAAGAGGGAGTGAGGGAGTGAGGGAGTAAGGGAATGAGGGACTGAGGGAGAGGGCGTAAGGGAGTGAGGGGGCGCAAAGCGCCTTCCCCACTCATTCCCTCACTCCCTCACTCCCTCCTCCCTCACTCCGCAAAGCGCCTCCCCCCCTCATTCCCTCACTCCCTCACTCCCTCCTCCCTCCTACAACAGCTTGATGATCGCGCTGAAGTCCTCGTCGGCCAGGCCGCGGGCTTCGGCGGTTTTCAGTGCTTCGCGGACCGTCTCCAGCAACGGGTAGTCGGCGCAGCCGGCCATGCCGGAAGCGAGCCGCAGGTCCTTGTGCAGGTGCTTGACCGAGAACTGTGGCGCGTAGTCGTGCGCCCGCAGCTTGGGTTCCTTCAGCTTCGTGAGCCCGGAGTAGCTCACGTTCTTGGCCAGGACTTCGAAAAAGGCGTCGTCGGAAATGCCGGCTTTGCGCGAAAGCACCAGCGCTTCGGCCATCCCCTGCATCTGCGCCGCGATGTTCAGGTTCATCGCGAGCTTGATCGTCGCCGCCTGCACGCCGGTGCCGATCACGAAGCGGTGGGAGGAGACGATCCTCAGCAGCGGATCGACCGCGGCGATATCGGCCGGATCGCCGCCGAGGAAAAAGACGTTCTGCCGCTGCTGCGCCGCCGGCCGGCTGCCCGTGAACGGCGCCTCTACGTAACGCGCACCGCGGGACCTTACCAAGGCGGCAAACTCCTCGCTGCTCTTGGGATCGATCGTGCTCGATTGCACCACATACTTCCCGGGCCTCAGCTCGCCGAGAATCCGCTGGAGGAGCGCTCGCACCGCGGGCGGATCGGCCACGACGATCTGCACGACATCGGCCGCCGATGCCACCGCCTCAGGGGTTGCAGTCCAACCGGGCGCCTCCGGCTTCGGGGTGCGGTTCCACGCCCCGGCCAGCCTGTTCTCGGCATGGTAATGCCGGGTCCACTCCAACCCAATGATCCCAAGTCCAAGTACTCCGATTTTCATGTGCGATGAGCGTTCGATCTAAGCCACGAACCCAGCCCAAACAAACCAATCCTTTTGCCCACGGCAGCCGGGCTCGTGGATTGATTCGCGAGAATTCGCGTGATGACCGACTGTCGCTTCGCTCGGTACGCGGGCCCGCCTTCTGCCTCAACCCAGGATCTCGAGCATGCGCTGGAAGAGGCGGTTCACGCGGACCTGGTTGTCCTTCACCAGCTCCTTGAACTTCGCGAAATCGATCTCCGTGCCGCCCAGCCCATTCGCGTAGTTGTCGATCAGGCCGAGGCTGTTGTAGTTGATGCCTGCTTCGGTGCACAGGTCGGCCTCGTGGGCGGCGGTCATGCCGATCACGTCGCCCCACTCGCGGACGATCCGAATCTCCGCCTTGGTCTCGAAGCGCGGCCCGCGCATCTGCACGTACACCTTGCCGGTTTCGATCGTGAACTCCGGGGCCAGCTCGGCGACGAGCTTCGGAATCAGGTTGTTTGCGATCCCGGGTGCGCCGCCGCGCAGTTCCGTATCGAAGAAGGTCGCCGGCCCCTGCTGGAGGCACACGTAGTCGGAACACGAGACAAACGTGCCCGGCGGCAGATTGTTCTTCAACGAGCCGACCGAGTTCAGCGACACGATGTCGGTGAAGCCGAGGGTCTGCAGCGCGGTGATGTTCGCGCGGTAGTTGATGGAATGCGGGGGGAGCGGGAAGGAGTAACCGTGCCGGTTGATCAGCACATGGTCGCCACGCTGCTTGTACGTGACGGGACCATATTTCGTCTCGACGGTCTTGACGTCCCAGGACGAAAACAACGTGGAGTTCACGATGCTCGTCCCACTGATGAATGCGACTTTCATGACGCGAGTCACGGCGCCGACCGGGTTTATGACAATGCGGAAGTGCGTTCCAACCTGGCGGGCTGACGCGCCGCCCTCCCCCCAGGCACCGGCGGTTCGAGAGGAGGGTGGGGCTTCAGCCCGCCTCGGTTCCCGGGCGCGGACATCCAGCCTCCTGCTGGTTGTTGCCATGACGCTCCTCCTGAGCGGCTGCAACACCCCCGGTCCGCTGCACCTTTACAGCACGGGCGTCCGGGGCGAGACCGTGCACGACCATGCCCTCCAACCGGACAAGGCCGCGGACGTGCCGGCGTTCACGCAGGCGGAAGAGACCGTCACCGGCTTCGCGTATGACCCCTATACGGACCACTTCTTTCTGCTCCTGGCCCCCGGCGACCGGATTCGCGTGGTGGACCGCCCGGCGCGGAAGATCAAACGCGAGATGCGCCTGCGCGACGTCGGGGTGGCGGTGGCCGGCGACCTGGCGGCCCGTCCGATCGATGGCCACCTTTTCCTGCTCGTGCCCGGAGAGGCGCGAATCGTTCAGACGAATCGCTTCGGCGAGCATATTCGGACCCACGCTCTGGCCACCCCGCCTCCGGCCGCGCTGGCGGTCGATCCGGCCGGGAACCAGCTCTGGGCACTGCGCGCCGATGGCCGCACCGTCGACGCCCTGTCCATGCAGTCCTGGCAGCCGACCCGCACCCTGACCCTGGCGGCGGCCGTCGCGCCTTCCCTCGCCTACGACGAGGTCGCCCGTGAACTCTACGCCCCCCTCGTCCGTCCCGAAGGCGATCCCCGCGAAGTCGGGGTCTTCACCCAGGATGGCGCGCTGGTGCGGCGAATCGCGTTACCCGAGGGGGCCACGATGATCGACGTCGGACCGCATTCGTTCCTGCGGGTGTTCTGAGGGATTGGAAGGGGACGGAAGGGACCAAAGGGACCTAAAGGACGTAAGGGACTGATGCAGCCCCGGTCCCTCTGGGTGCTTCGTCCCTTAGGTCCTTTGGGTCCCTTTGGTCCCTCTTCCCTTCTCCGCCCCTGGCGAAACGCATCCGATGCGGGCGGGCCGCCCGCGGTCCATCCGGACC
>JAEWKR010000131.1 GCA_023457715.1 Verrucomicrobiota bacterium | reverse complement strand
GATCGACCAGGTGTACTTGGCGCACCCCGAGTTCGGTTCCCGGCACATGACTCGATGGCTCCGGCGGCAGGGCTACCAGATAAACCGCAAGCGGGTCCGTCGGCTGATGCGGTTGATGTGCCTGGAGATCGGAACGGGGTCAGGGCGTAACATGCTAACAAGAATAGCCGGCAGTGTCAGGGGTCACCAGAAACCAGCCACTTGTGGTCGATTCAAAACCAGCCACATTTTAGCCCGTAACCCGCACTTCTTTTCCAACCAACTCCAAGCCATGCGGCTGATATGGAGCTGGTTGGAAAAGAAGTGCTGTTCCCACCTCCACGTTTTAATGTGGTATGGTTTTTGGTGACCACGAGTGGCTGGTTAGCAAGTGACCCGTGACACCGGCAGTTAGCATGTTACGCCCTGACCCTGTTCGGCACCACTCCAGCAGCGTGACCGCGTGCTCCAGCAGTACATCAAGCCTGACCTCGTCATTATCGTATCCGTCCGGCCGGCGTCCTCGTATGCGACAGAGCTTAGGTCGAGTACGATGTCTCAATGGCAACCATTGAGACGGAATTGATTGATTCGAAACGAGACGACCGCGGCCGGCAGATACGGAGTGTCGCCGAACGAGAAGCGTTGGTGAAGGCGTATAACGCGAGCGGGCTGACGCAGCGCGCGTTCGCAGAGCGAGAACGGATTAAGTACACAACGTTCGTGTCGTGGGTTCAGGATGCAAAGCGCGTGGCGCCAAAGGCGGCGGGCAGCTTCACCGAGCTCACGTTGCCGGGTCGGCCGGCGGCGCCGCTTGAGGTGCAGTTAGCCGACGGGACTTTAGTGCGTGGTGGGAACGCCGAGGAGATCGCTCGCCTGATCCACCTCATCCGATGCTGACGTTCCCCTCGGCGCTGAAGATCTACCTGGCAGTCGAGCCGGTGGACATGCGCAAGCAGTTTAACGGCCTGTGGAGTCTGGCGGAGGAGAAGCTGCGCGAGAACCCACGCAACGGGGCGCTGTTCATCTTCGCCAACAAGGATCGGGACCGGATCAAGATGCTGTACTGGGATGGGACCGGGCCCTGGATTTTTGCGAAGCGCTTGGAGAAAGGCCGCTTCACCTGGCCGGTGGGGAGTGATCAGACGAAGCTGGCGTTGGAGCCGGCGGCGGTGACAATGCTTTTGGCCGGCATCGACTTGAAGGATGGCTGCAAAAAAGCGTGGTACGAGAAGGGATAAGTATTGACTTAGTCAATACGTACGCCGTTGACTATCAACAGCATACCACCGATGCCGTCTGCTGAAGAGCTTCACGCCAAGGTTGTCACGCTCGAGGCTGAACTTGAGAGCCTCCGGGCGCAGGTGGCGTGGTTCCAGCGGCAGATGTTCGGGTCGAAAAGTGAAAAGCTGCCGCTGGAAGTGGCCGGTCAAACCAGCTTGGGACTGCAGGAAACGCCGCGAGCGGAGCCGGTGAAACAGACGGTCACCTACGAGCGGCGGACGGTGACCCCGGAGAAGCGACCGACGCCGGCGGAGGTTTTTGCCAACGTGCCCGTCGCCGAAACCGTCGAGCTCATCCCGGCGGAGGTGAAGGCCGACCCGGCGGCGTTTGAGCAGATCAGCGAGGAGCGCACTTTTGAGGTGGAGCTGGTCCTGCCCAAACTGGTGAAGCGCGAGTTCGTGCGGCCGAAGTATCGCCGTAAGGGCGATCGTGAACAGGCGCCCGTGATCGCCCCGGCGCTGCCGCGCGCGGTGGCCGGTGGGTATGCGTCGGCCGGCTTGGTCGCTTACATCGTCATCTCGAAATACCAGCACCACCTTCCCCTTTACAGAATCGAATCGATGTCGAGGCAGTGGGGTGCGGAGTTGAGCCGCAAAACGATGTCCGACTGGGTGCGGATCACCGCCGAATGGGCCGAGCCGATCTACAAGCTGATGCTCGCCGAGTTGCTGCGCGGTCAGTACCTCCAGTGCGACGAGACGCCGGTGAAGTTTATCGATCCGGACGAAAAGGGACATCGCGCTGAGCAAGGCTATCTGTGGGTCGTGAGCGCGCCGGGTGGTGACGTCGTGTTCGATTGGCGGCTGACGCGTCGCCATGGCGAGCTGACCACGTTGCTCACCGACGATTACGTCGGGCTCGTGCAAAGCGACGGCTACGAGGCTTACGACGCGTACGCGGCGAAGCGCCAAGGCGTGCTTCGCATCGGCTGCTGGGCGCACGCGCGACGAAAGTTTTTTGAGGCTCAGAAGCACAGCCCTCGAGTCGCGAAGGCGGCGCTGCGGATGATCCGACGGATGTACCAGCGGGAGCGCGAGTGGGATGAGCAGAACCTCGATCCCGAGCAGCGCCAGGCCGCGCGCATGGACTGGAAGACCGGCATTGCCCGAACGATGAAGAGCTTGAGGCGCCTGGCGGTATGGGCTCGAGAACGAGCGTTGCCGAAGTCGCCGCTCGGCACGGCGTGCAACTACCTCCTGAGCCAGTACGAGCCGCTCGTGCAGCATCTGCGCTTCGGTCAGACGCGCCTCGACAACAACCTCGTCGAAAATGCGATCCGACCTTCCTGCATCGGGAAGAAGAACTGGCTTTTTATCGGACATCCCGAAGCCGGCCAGCGCTCGGCGATCCTTTACTCGCTGATCGTCTCGTGCCAGCGGCACGGCAAAGATCCTCTGGCTTACCTGAGAGACCTGCTCACGCGGCTGCCGACGATGACGAACCAGGACGACCTGCGTCCGCTGCTGCCGGTGAACTGGCAGCCTACCGCCTCGTAGAGCTTCAATCGTAATGGTCACCATCGCGACGTATCGATGGTCACCATTGAGATCCCTCACTGGTTACCATCAATACGCCAGCCGGAGGACGCCGGCCGGACGCTTACTCATTATCGACGACATGGGCCTGCGATCTCTGCCCAAGCACTCCGCCGAGTACCTCCTCGAGGTCATCATGCGCCGCTACGAGACGCGCTCCACGATCATGACCAGCAACCGTCCCCTGGAAGACTGGGGCAAGCTGCTCCAAGACGTGCCCACCGCCGGCGCCGTCCTCGACCGTTTCCTTCACCACGCCCAAGTGATCGCCATCACCGGCGAGAGCTACCGACTCAAAGACGCCGCCGTCGCAAAGAAGCACGATAAGAAGCATGCCTAACCATCACCTCACCCCCCGCCCGCTCCTCAAGGAGCGGGAGCCCCTCCCGCTGTGCGCGGGGTGCGCCGAGGCGCACCGCTCCCGCTGGTCGCGGCAAGCCCCGTGCTCGCTCCGCCAGTCCTCCGACGCTTCAGCCTTGTCCTCCACCCACCAACACTCATGACCTTCCACCCTGTTCAGGGTGGCTGCATTTAACCCCGCCCCAAGTGGCTGTATTTCACCCCGCCCGTGACAACCAGACACAGCGTGTCACACAGGAAATGACCTTACGGCAGAGAACCGGCAAGCGTTTGGAGCCATAATGTCATGGTGGCGGCATTTTGCTGACGTTGAGCCGCAGGCGTCCGCGAATCCTAGTTAGCAGTCGATTCAGGTTCTTCCTTGCGAGTTCGTGCTCCCAGATGCGAAGGACGCTCCACCCTTTCGTCTTCAGGTGTCGCGAGACTTTACGATCCCTACTTCGATTCGCGGCAATCTTCGTCTTCCAGTAGTCTGTCTGGTTCGCGCGGACGCTGTGCTTAGGACAGCCATGCCAAAAGCATCCGTCCACAAATATTGCCACCTTCTGACGCGGAAAAACAAAATCTGGGCGTCCGAAAAGAGGCGAGCTACGCCGCCATCCTCGGATGCCGTGTGACTTGAAGATTCCCATTAGCCGTAACTCAGTCGTTTTGTTCCCCTGAGCGCGAATGCGAGACATCAATTCCGGCCGGGTAAGACCCGAGAAGAGTTTTTCAGCCGGCATTAGTTGAACTGGTACAATTGAGGCTCTCCTAGAAACAATTCCGGAATACGGGAACGGACAATCTTGAAGAGGGGACCTTTCTCAGCAGCTCCGCCACTGCCTTTGCGCTTTATCAAGTGATCCATTGTGACCGTACCATCGAGAAGCATTCTCTCGAGCTGGGGGACGTTCGGATCACGTGTGTGCGTAACCGACCGAAGTCGGAAGAACTCTCGATTTCCTTTCCAAACAGAGTCTGCTTTGATCCAGAAGGTTTCTTTGTGCTTGGCCGATAGCGCACGCTCAAGCCGATCCAAACGCCAAATCACGACCTCTCGAGCGGGAGGAGTCACGCAGCGTTCACGAAGCCAACGCTCTGCGGTCTCGATATCAAAGATCAACCCCTGCGAGTTCGGTGCTCGAGATGATACTGTGCAATAGAGCTTAAATTGGTCTCCTCGCTCGTATCCAAATTCATCAAGGATTTGCTTACTGCTTTTGCAGCGGCTGAGATCCCAGTCAGGTACGCAAGCAAACAAGGTTGCTCGATTTTCCCTGCCAGCGATGCCAGCTCGCCCGCTTTTTAGCTCAATCCCCAAATAATCCGGGGCCTTTGATGAATTTATCGGCACCCCCAGTGCAGCCTCCAGACTTCGGCCGATCGCCGTATCGCCTGAACAAACCGCTTCTACCAGCCCTTGTGAGGCGATTGTTTCGAGCTTTCCCAGTAGTTCTTGAGCCACGGCAATGGCCGCACGGAGCAATTCCGTGAAAAATACCGTCTCGGATGTCACCACTCCTTCACCGATGTCGCGCGCGATCGTAGAAGCTGTAAGATTGAGGACGTGAATGATGCCATCGTGAGCAAACACCGCACAAACATCATTAGCGTTGGCGTACCCACGAAAATCGTAGAACCAAATTCGGGGATCTCCGCCTTTTGTTTTCGGCCGATAAACAGATGCCTTTGTTCCCCGCATTTCTCCGCCAGCATGAATTCTGGCTGCCAAAAGCCGTTTGTTTTCGGGCCCTTGTCCCTGAGCATAATAATCATGAACGCCGTTCTTTTTAAGTAAAAGCCTTAATGGCTCAGTTGCGTCAGCGATCGACTTGTCTAAAATCGTTTCGGTGATGAATAGCAAAGAGCTTTCTTTTCCTGCGCGATTAATGCACGCGAGATTTTGAGATTCTGCTTTTGTTAATGGCCGAGTATTCACCGAGTTTGAATCTGCCCGGAAAGGACAGCCGCAATATGGGCACCGATTTTCTGCGCTAGCAGCACAGGAACAGCATTCCCAATTTGGGTATACTTGGGCACGTCGCGCGACCAATCACCCTTGCTTGGGTCCCCCGCCCGTCGGCGCCCCCCGGTAGTTCGAGGGCCAGCAAACTGATACCAATCCGGAAATGTTTGAATGCGTGCCCATTCCCTCACCGTTGGCGTGCGCGGCTGAAGATAATGGACATAGTCTTCGGGTAACGACGTGGCTGTAATGTTGGGCCCCGAGGCATCCCATGTCTTAGGAAAAACTCTTTGGGCGAATTTCTTTGTTCGGAACCTTGCAGGAATCTCACCGTCGTTGGCTATCATATGCGCATATTTCTCTCGAATATATGCTGCGTGGTCAGAATATTCGTGTTCTGTGAGAGCTTCTCCGGATCCCATGATACGGCCGTTGTGCGTGCGGAGTAGCTCTTGGATCGAACTTTCCGGGGGCCGAGGATAGCATTGGGTAATTAGAGTCTTTTCGTAATTCGGATCGACCAAATCGCTGAGAAGCTCTGGCAGCGTTGGGGCCCCTCCCGTCGCTTTGGGCAGGAAGCCGCGGTCGACGGCCGATGGCGCCTCGATTTCCAGCGCTGAGTCCTCCCAAAGTTCCGACTGACGCTCTGGAAATAGGACGTCGTGTCTGTATCCTACCATCAGAACGCGGGGGCGATTTTGAGGGACGCCATAGTCTTTTGCGTACAGGAGATCCCACTGGATGTGATATTCGGTGAGAGATTTGAACGCGCGCAGGACGTCCCGGAAAATTTCGCCCTTTTTCCCGCCTTTGTCCCATTTAGCACTCAGGAGTCCCTTCACGTTCTCGAAGAGAAACGCTCGCGGACGCACTTCACGAATCACTCGTACCATCTCTTCGAAAAGCCGGTTCGACGGAATCTCCTTCTTATCGAGCTTAAACGTACGCCTGTGGCCTATTCCCGAGTAGCCCTGGCAGGGCGGGCCACCACAAACCAGATCAACTTCGTTGATCCCGTTGACCCTCCAATGCACTTTCAATAACCGGAGATTATCATCCGTAAGCGAGTAAATATCCCCCACCGGAATAACTCCAAGGTTTGGGCGATTAATTATATATGTTTCTGCGGCAGAAAGATTTAACTCGCTAAAAAGGAGAGGCCTGAACCCGCTCAGTTCCATCCCTAGAGATAAGCCACCGCACCCTGAAAACAGATCGATGCACGTGAACTTGTGGACGCTGGTAGAAGGGAAGATTTCGGAGGTAATTGGCACAGCGGTGTCTTTTGCGCTCGAGGATCGGTGGAACTCGACAAGGTGTCAACGGGAGCAACCTCGGCCGGCTGAGGAGCTTGAAGCTGGTTACCCCCCCCGGCTGGGTCCCCACACCACGTCCGTCGCCGCGAGTTCTATTCGGCTCGGGTCCGCCCCTTCAAACGCTTAGTCGTTTCGGCCCAGACTTGGCATTGTATGGCGGCTTCGTCCGATGTTGGAGCTATCACGAGGCGGTGCTTTGCGCGAGAGGCTGCCACGTAGAGGTCAGCGGCGCTGAAGCCTAACGTGTTGAGCGGCGGTGCGTCTGCCAGGACGACGCAGTCCGCCTCAAGACCCTTGAAAGCGCGGATGGTCGAGGCCCAGATCAACTGGTTTCGCATCCAGAGGCCGACCTTGGTGTCGTCACCGTCGAGCGGCTTGTTATTGATCACGGGAAGGAACTTGACCGCCGAAGCGACGTTGGTCCGCTTCCACGGGGACAACACCGCAATGCGCGACGGGGCGAATTCTTCCTCCAGAAAATCCACAACCACCTTGCGGACGAGCGCCGCGCGCTCCTGCGGATTCTCGGTCACCTGCAGGATGACCGGCTCGGCTCCGGTCGGGCAATGGGGGAAGCATGCGAAAGGAACGTCGAGTATGGCACCGCAATAGGCCGCGATTTCCCGTGTGTTGCGGCAATTCTCCAGCAGCTGGTAATCAGTCAGGGGAGCGGGGAGCGCTTGGCCTCGACCGTACACGCCTGTCTGCTCTGGATCGGAAAAAATGCATAAACGCCCGTGATCGGGGTCGCGCAGCAGAAGCTGAACTGGAAGCCACCAGTCCTGATGGAAATCTTGGCCCTCGTCGACGAGGATTGCATCGTAGCGCTCGAACGCGCCGGCTGGTAGGTTCTCCAGCGCCTCGCACATCAGAGCCGGCGCCACCCTCGTCCAAAACTCGTGCCCATCCTCGTCGAGGGGCGGCGGCTTGAACTCTAGGCCGGCGCGCAGGATGACCTCGCGACAGACGGAATGGAAATTCCGGGTCTCGAAGCGCCTCCGGTCGTCAACGTCGCGGTCGATCCACGCCGCGAGGACCCGGTTGTAGCAGAGGAGGAGCACCCTCGCGTCCTTCTCGCCGAGCGCCTGCGCAGCCCATGCCGCGAGTATGGTCTTCCCCGAGCCCGCCGGGCCGCGCACATGCACGCGGAGGTTGCCTAGGATCCCGCGGAACGCGCTAAATTGGAGCCGCGTGATGTCGTCTATCCTCCGGTTGTCCCCGTCGACGGTCGCGGCCAATACCGGCACGAGCGTTGACTCCTCGGAGAAAAAGCCAACCAAGCGGTCGACGTAGGCCCGCGTGAACGCCTGTCCAGCCACCGCGTGGCCCCATGCGTCGAAGGCCGCCTCGAGTCGTCCGAGGAGATCACGCATGTCCCCGTAGGTGATTATCACCGTTGGCTCGATCGACGCTGGCAAGGCGCCCTTGACCTTGGCATTGGGATACACGACCGCGTGTCCCCAGATCCCAGGGAAGTCCCGTTTCGTCCGGTCGAACAGCTTGTTCATGATCCGCTCGACTAGCTCGTGCCTCGTCTCCGTCGCCTGCTGGAAGGGGTTGCGTGCCTCCTCACGCGTGCCGTCTTCCTTTATGCGAAACCATTGCCCGGCCCGGCACTCGAAGCCATAGCTGCCCTTCACCTCGAGGATCATCAATCCGCGGCCCGGGGCAAGGACGATGAAGTCGACCTCGGCCTCGCGGAGCGTGCGGCCTCGGTACCAGCAAAACGCGAAGTTGAAGCGCACCGTCCAGCCGGGAGGCAGTTGGTCCCTTAACTGGCGGTAGACCTCGCCCTCGGCGGCGTTCTCGATCGCCTCGGGGGTGATGTTGGGAATCATGCGGGCCATGGCGTGGAGTCGCTGCAGAGCTCGGCGACGATGGCGTCGCGGGTAGTGTCGAATGGCGCGGTGCCGTCGGCGTGATTTGCGGGGACGACGCGGCAGATCGTGCCCGCGGCGCCCGTCTGCTGGTCCACACGGCCGACGACGTACTCGCCGTCGCGCCTGCGGGCTAGGTAGCACCTTGTCCGCGAGAGCGGGTCGGTCGACGCGACGCGCCTGAACGCCGGCTTACGGCGAGCGGGCATGCCGCGCGGCGCGGTCTGAAGCGTGAATTCGGTTTCCGCCGGGACTTGTCGTACCGGCTGGCTGGCGGCGATCCCGCCTCCCGCGGCCTTGGGCTTTGCGATATCGATCACCGGGAAGCGATCCTCGGAACGATGCTGCCAACACCAAGCCATCCTTCGGTCCAGATCGAAGGTGTTCATCGCCCGCACGACGCGGAACTTCGCGGTATGACCGCGCAGCTTGTCGCCGAGGCGGGACCGGATGCCGTCGACCGCCCACAGCGGGTGCGCGACCACGTACAGGACCTCCTCGGCGGAGACGAGGAAGGCGGGCACCGGCAAGCCGTCGAGCGGCTGCGTATTCCCGGGGAACGCCTCGCAGATCTTGTCCCGGAGGTCGCGCGCTTGCTCGCTCCAGCCGTCGAGCGAGGGTGACGTGGCCTTGGGGTCCAGGCCGCACGAGTATGAGCTGTCCCGGAAGATCGACAGCAAGTCGAGGCCGAGGCGCCAGTCCAACAAGGCGTGGAGGGGACGATTGCGATACGACAGCAGGCACTTGTAGCAGCCCGCACGGCAGCTACAGGGCAGGGATTTTGCCGCGAAGCGTCCCGTGCCGTCGACGATGCCGCCCAGAAGGGCGGACCAATTCGTGGCGACCCATTCCACGAAGCCGGCGCCGTTCGAGAGGTGATCCGCAAGCATGATCTCGCCGAGCGCCGCTTGGCTCGAGATGGCGCCACCATGGATGGACGCGATCTCGATCTCCTCCGAGTCGATGTCGAGCTCGACGGCCGCCGCCCGGACGAGAAGGGTGGCCGCGGAGTAGTACGCGGCCCTGACCCGCGTCTCCGCTGCCGGGTTAAGGTTGAGACCGTCGGCCCCGCGCAGCGGCGTGATCCGCAGCACGTCGGTCGTCTTGGGCGCGACCAGCGCCACGCGGACATCACCCTGCGCGTCGTCAGCGATCCACTGTTCCTCGCCGGACAGGTAAACGCCGGCCGGGTAGACGCCGAGGTAACGCTCACTGGGCCGGGGTTGCGCGTCGGGGATCACGCGGAAATTGAACTGGCGGCCGCCATTGTCGTTGATGCGGAATACGCGTCCCTGCGGCGTGACCGCGAGGCGCGTGTTTGCGTGGGTGGCGATACGGCCGACGACCGGCGCCGTGGAGGCTGCGACTATCACGCGGCCGCCGCGACCGGTGTTGTCGCCCTGCGGCGCGTCATACTCCGATCCGTCGGTTCGGAATCCGCCAGGGGCGACTACCTCCTGCACGAGCACGGGCGCGCTGCCGCAATCGTCGCATTGCGTGTCGTTGCTTTGTTCGCCGAGTTCCTCGAGGCGATTGCACGCCGGGCAACGCACCTGCCATTTTCGATAGGGCACGGGGTTTTCCGTCTCCCAGCGGTTGTTGCCTGCCGGAGTGATAGGCCCCACGAGTCCATTGGGGCGGTAGGTCCGCTTGTCCTTCGTCCGCTCGGCACCGGGGCTGAATTCCGCGATCGCGAGGTCGAGGTCGCGGTCGATGCTCCGGAAGTCGTCGTCCTCGCTCCTCGGCGCGCCGTAGTACAGGTTCCGGACGCGCGTCGGCATGCCGAACATCGGGAGGATGCCCGCCTCCGCCAGCCGATGGGCCATGTTGAGCTCGATGAACTCACCATTCGTGAGCGCGGCCTGCATCCGTGGGACGAGGTCCTTCGCCACGTATGAAACGAGCACCGCCGGGTCGATCCCCGACCCGCGCGCCAACGCGCGGCACGCCTCCGCCACGTGCTGCTGCACGGAGGAGTTGGCAAGCTCGCTGGCGATTGCCCCGGGGTTGGCGACGAAATCAGCCACCTTCCCGAACTCGCCGTGCGTATCCGGCTTCACGGCGTAGCTGTGCCAGCGGCGGCCCGCGGCGAAGAAGGCGAGGCGAAGCGACTCCTTGGCGGCCAGCCGCTGCGCGATGATGACGTGGTCGGGACCCATCGACAGGAAGGGCTGAGGCGGCACGTCGCCCGTGATACCTTCCGGGTTGTCGAAGTGGTAGCGGTCGTGGGAATTCGCGCGGCTGAACGTCAGCGCGACCGAGAAGCGCTGGCCGCGCCGGCCGGCCCGGCCCACGCGCTGCTGGTAGTTGAAGCGCTCCGGCGGCATGTTCGCCTGGAGCACCGCGAGCAGCGGCCCGATGTCGACGCCGACTTCCATCGTGGTCGTGACGCTCAGGATATCGATGTCGTCGACGACGCGCGACACGGCCCTCGCCGGGGTCTCGATCTGCTCGCCGGGGATGAAAAGCCCCCGGAAATGCCGCTGCCGCTGCGGCTGGTTGTCGGTTTGCCCGGTAAGCTCCTCGCAATGCATGCGGAACGTGCGATCCTTCATCGCCTCGTGCGCGTAGTAGTGCTGGTCGCGGATTTTCTCCGCTATCCCGCCGGCTGCCGTGGGATCGATCGGGCCGAGGCAGCGGGTACACCGACGGGCCGAGGGATGCCAGTGGACGCGCCGGCACGAGCCGCATTCCCACGAGCGGGCCTTCTCGTCCACCACGTGGACGCAGAGGTGGCTGCAGCTCACGATCCAGCCGGCGTGCTGGGCCGCGCGTAGCGCCTCGTTCACGCGGCCGCGCAGCGTCTCCCAGTCGAGCTTGAACGCGTCGCCAACGGCCTTGAGGTAGTCTCGCACCCGGACCTTCGACTTTTCACGCACCGCCGCGTTGTCGGAGGGCTCGTTCTCGTCCCATTCCTTGATGGGCTGCGGGCTGAACGGGTCGTCGAACGGATTGGGCGACAGTCGATTTTCCTCTCCGAGTATCCGGAGCACGGAGTCGCAACATTGCGTGAACTCCGCGGGGGTCATGCCCGGCGGCGCGGACCTGGGGGTGCCCACCGGCAGCGAGACGTGGCCGATACCGTGCGATTCGAGGTCGTAGATGATCCGGCCGAACAGGGCCCTCAGCACATGTCGCCTCAGGTCCTCGCGCACGCGGTTCATCTCCGACTGCTCGTCCTGGGTGAGGTCCCCGCGTATCGCGTCCAGGTTCTCGGTGAAGAACTGGGACCACCAAAGGTCCCGGCTTCCGACGCGGCGGCGCCGCTTGCTGAGTTCGTTGCCGGCGGGGCACATGCCCTCCTTGCTCAGTCGGAAGAAGAGGGCGGCCTGGTCTCCACCGAGGAAGTCGTCGAGGCGGACGATGCGTTGGCTCGCCTCGCGGACACCGGCCAGCTTCGCCATCGCGGCGCCGCGATCCGCCTCGGCTCCCGGCCGCTGGAATGCTGGCAGCGCCGCCGGATTGACCTCCGCCTTCGTGATCCACGAGTGGCACTCGCTGAGCGCGTCCTGCTGGGGACCCACAGTCGCGGTCTCCCACAGCTCCTCCGTCAGCGACTGCAGGCGGTCGATGCCCGCGCCTGCCGCTTTCGCGGCCTCCCAGCGCCTAAGCAGCTCGGCCCGCAACGCCCCGCAGGGATCGGACGAGCGATTCAGCAGCTCGCTGAAGAGCGCGGTGCGAAGCATGTCGGACCAGTGCGCGCCCTCGACGCCGTTTGCCAGGACGGCCGCCGCCTCGCGGCTGTCCGAGAAGGCGACGAGTTTCCGGCGGTCGCCGGGTAGCCCGAGGAAAAGGTGCTTGGAGAGCACCTGGGTCAGCTTGTTCAAGCCGGTACGGAAGGTGCGGACCGGGGACAGCCTGCCTCGCCTGCGGCTGTAGTCGGAAGCGCAATACGGGCAAACGTGCGGCATCGCCGGGCAATCGTCGTCCACCAGCGCCGCGCGGCTATTGGCGATATCAAAATAGAAGCCCTCGACGCTCCCCGGTGGTGACGCCTCGGTCAGGTCCAACGTGCGGAGCACGGCCGTGCGCGGGTTCAGGCAAGCCCGCCGCCACTCGGCGGCGACGCGTTCCGCCTGCCCCACGCGGGCACCGCTTCCCTGGGCCTTGTCCAGCGCCCGCGACTTGGCCTGCATCCACGGGGTGAGCCCGCGCGCGGGCCCGACGTCGCCTTTCGGCTGGGGCCAGAACACCGCGAGTTCCTTCCATTTAAGGCGATCCGTGAGGCTCTCGGAGAATTGCCCGGGGAGATTCTCCAGCTGGGGCGAGGTCGGCAGGAGCTCGAAGCCGTTCGCAGGCTGGCCGGGCCTCGGCACTCGCGATTCACAACGGTAGCCGGCGACGAACAACGTGCCGCAGCAGTCGCAGTAGAGGGTCTCGAGGACGCGATTACGTTTATCGTCCACGACCCGGCCGCACTCGGTCGAGAGGCGCCCGACGGTGCGCCACGGGTCCGCCGAGGCGCCCTCGGCCGTCGCCCGGTCGAGCGATGCCCAGATCCCGTCGACCGCGCGCGCCATCCAGTGGAAACGGAAGCGAGGGATTCCGCTCCCGGGAGCGTCGGCGAGCGCGCGCAGTAGACCGGTGGTCGCGAGGACTTGGTCGTCGTCGGAGGCCCCCGGGAAGAGCGCCTTTCCAAACTGCGAAAGGGGCACCGCGCGGGGGTCGCGGCGACCCGGGGGGACGCACGCGGACGCGAGCATTGCGCCGATCTGCGCGACCTGCCCGATCGCCTCCGTGGCGGCAGCAAGCTCGGCGGATGCGGCTGCGCCATTCGTCCCGTGGAGCGCCTGACCAAGCGCGCGGGCGGCCGCGAACAAGCCGGGCGGGAGCGCCGGCATCGGCAGTTCCCGCGGTAGCTCCTTTGCGCCGTTCACGACCGAGAAGCGCGAACGAGCCTCCTCGGGCGTCATGCCGAAGAATTCCCCGAGGAACGTGAACGTCTGCTTCGCGTTGTCGCCCGAGAGGTCGAGCGACGCGCTGGACGCGAGTATGCGGAGCTGAGGGCTGACGGGATCGAGGCCGAGGCGGAAGAGCAGCAGCCTGATCAAGTACGCCACCTCCGTGCCGGCGGTGCCGCGGTAGAGGTGAAGCTCGTCGATCACCAAGTGGAAGATCCTCGTCGGGGAGACGCGCGGATCCTTCCGGTGACGGTCTCCCTCCAGCCACTTCCGGGTCGCCTCGATCATGTCGACGTCGGCTTGGTCCTCGTTGATCGCGCCGTCCCGGTGCCGCATGAGCATGATCGAGAGCATGCTGAAATTCGTGATGAACACGTCGGGGGCAGTCCGCTGCATTTCCCAGCGGTGCAGCATCTCGACCGCGAGGTCGTCCACGCGCGGGAAGAACGTCATGAGTTCCTCGGCGTCCTCGCGCCGAGCCGCTGCCAATCGGCGGGCCTCCGGGTTGGCGGCCGATTGTTCCGCCGCCCGTGCCGCATCGCGAGCCGCGCGCAGCTCCGCGTACGTCTCGTGCGACTCCTTGAGTCGCGCCTTCAGGCGGTTGCGCGCGCTTTGGTTCTTCTTGAACGCGCCTCGCTGGTCCCGCTCGGCCTTGCAGGGATGACCCGATACCGGGGTCTCCCCGTTGAACCTACCGAAGGTGACTCGGTTGCCATTGAAGAACGACTCGTTCCTGCGATACGCCTCGTGGGTCTCGTCGGAATCGAGGGCGTCGCGGAGTCGGCTCACCTGGTCCTCGACGAGCGCGTTCATGGGGTAGAGGATCAAGGACCGGATCGCGGCCGGGCGCTTTTCTCCCCAACAGGCTTGCCGCTTGTTCGCGTCCCACTTGGCGCCGTTTGCCTGCCACCAACTCCCCATCGGCGCCGTCGGCTTCGCGGGCTCCCACGTGGCGCACTCGCGGAGCAGCGAGGCGATGAGCGGCAGGAGGAAGGCCTCGGTTTTGCCCGATCCGGTTCCCGTCGTGACGACGCAGTTCTTTCCGCCTAGGGAGTCGCGCAGCATCTGCGCTTGGTGAAGATATAGCTTCGGCGCGGTGCCCCCGAGTCCCCCCGCGAAGAGCTTGGCGCCGCAAAGGTCCCTGAACGCCTTTTGCGCCGCGGCGCTGAGAACGGAGCTGAAGTCGCCGTCTGCGAGGTCAGCCAAGGCCTTCTCCGAGCGGTATGGCACGATCGGCTCGATGAACGGTTCCTGGAACACGCCTCCCGGTCGATCGAGGAGCGTCGCGCGTTCCGCCTCGAAGCTGGGCGAGCGAGTGCCAAAGGCGGTCTTTATATAGCGGAATACTGATTCGCGCAGATGCCGGTGGGCTTCGACTGGATTGTTCATGAATTAATATCCTTCAGTTCGCCGGAGACCTTGCTCGCCACTTTTGCGGCGATGCCCCTTGGGACATCGTGGTAGGACCAGCATTCCCCGTCGTATCGCGGCGCGTCCACTGGCAGCACCCCGGTGGTCGAATTAGCGTAGGCGACCGAGGCGCGGGTGATCCTTGGCGGCAGGCCGCTGCAGAGGCAGAGCGCCCGCGCCAGCAGATAGGGAAAATGCAGCTCGGCCGGCACGACGACGATTCCTCCGCGAGGAAAGTAGGGAATCAGGGTACGGTCGCCGTCCGCAACCGCGAGATGCGTCTTCCACTTGGCCCACGCCGGGTCACGGACGTATGCGTGCCGCCGGCGCGCGCTCGGCGGATCCATGATCGAGGGGTTCCGGACCAGCACGTGCCAGAAATGACTCCTCGTGTAGTAGTCCTCCATTCGGTACAACCTCGCCGGGGCGGGATTCGCGTCCTGCGGGGTGATGCAATAGCGCGCCGGCACGTATTCCGGATATCCGGCCGGCGCCTCGTGGTCATGCCAATGGGTCGAGCCTGAGGCGAGCCACGCGTCCAGGTCAGCGGAGTATTCTGCGATCGCGTCCGCGGCGGGGTGTGACGCCCATTCGACGCGGAGTTCACCCGCGAGCATCTCGAACGCAGCCAACTCGCGATGCAACAGGAGTATCCGGGGCGGCACTAAGGCCGTGCGCGGCGACTGCACCGACACCTCGATGCCGAGCATGTCCGCTATGGGCATCATGCGCCGCAGCTGGTCTAGCGTCCCGCATCCCGACAGGATCGCCTGCAGCCGGCCGCCATTCGAGGTGGGTAGCATTGATAGTCGCCGCGGGACCGGATGGATGTGCGACCAACGTCCCTGAGAATCCGTCTGGATCTCGATGTGTCCCAGGGCGGCAAGCCACCGTGTCTCCCGATTGATCTGCCAGAACTCGGCGCCTGCCACCTGCAACGCGCGGCGTCTATATTCCTGGACCGTTAGTCGCCCATTGTTGTGGGACAGCGATTCCAAGAATATCAGCGAGCGGTTGCCGTAGAGTTCGTCACTCACCGGCTTGCCGGTCTCGGCCGGTTGGTCGTTTATCTCCCACGGACCGGTGGACTTGGTCGGCACCGATGCGCCGAGCACCCCCGGCGCGTCTGTAATTTGTCCGAGGGGATCGATGCGCACGCTCGTCGCGGCCGGGCTGTCCTCTCCCCCGTCACGGCGGACGCCGAACGCGACGGGCCGAACGGTTCCGTCCACCGCCGTCACGTGCGCGATGACGACCGACTCGCCGGGATTGATCGAGAGCGAAAACGAGCGAACGTGATCCCCGGGCATCCCATCCCGCGCCGGTACGCCGGAGATCTCCGAGACGGTTGCGCCCGTGACGCTGGGCATATGGCCATTGGCGCCCTGTACATGCAGGAGGGGAGGGTCGTACTCGGCGTAGATGCTACGAGAGGCACTGTTCTTGATTCGAGTACCGCCCGAGAGCCAGGCGATGCGTGGGCGCTGCGCGGGCATGCCCGCTCGGCCGGGGAATGAATCAAGGGCGTGCGTATCCAGCCGAGCGAGACCCCTGACGTAGAAAAGCGAGTAGCCGGGCGGGAGCCCGGTCTCGGTGTAGTCTTCCACCGTTAGGCTCTGGCCATGGCTGGTCCACCACCGGTTCCAGTCCGACCTCCCGCCTGAAGAGAGCAGGACATACACGCCCTCGGGATTCGAGATGCGCTGCGACTCGACGAGGCGCGAACCCACCCAACTGTCGAACAGCCACGCTTTCTTCGCGCGAAACTCATAGCACGGCGCGGTGGCCGATGATTCCTCGTCGCGCCACGTCCCATCGAGGCTGACGTCGCCCTCGGAGACGTAAGACCCGGCGTCCACCAAGGCCCCGGTTGCCGAGGCCACCAGGGCCAGCGACGGTTCTACCGAGCGAAACCGCCAATCGAACCCGGTGAAGGCTAGCATCTCGGCGTCCTTGCCCTCGTCGGTCCCAAAGCGGAGGTGCCATGCGGGATTGCTGTCGGTAGCCTCGAGGACGAGGAGCAGTGGGCGCGAGTGGTCGACTGGCCCGGGATCGGTTCCTCCCTCGCGGCGCCTGCGCGTGGACGGGGCCCCGTCCCAGTTTTCCAAATGCTCGAGAAGGAGTGCCACCGCCGACTTCCCGATGTCCGAGCCCCGCGCGATCTCGGCGAACACCTTCGGGCTGAGGAATTGCTGTGCGACGTGGGCCCTCGCGACGATCAAGTGCGCCAACGTTGCGTCCGAGATGGCCGACGAAGGCGAGAGATTGAGACCGACGAAGAGATCGGGGAGTTGCTCCAGCTTTCCCGGCGTGAAGATGACCTGCGCCTTCGGAATGCCCACGTGGATCATCCCGCCAAGTCGCTCGACGACGAAGTATCCCCATTTCTTTTTCAGGTTTTCACTCCAGAGTGCTAGGCCTTCCCAGAGAGGGCCCCACTGCACGAGATGGTGGGCCAAGTCGTGCTGGGGGAAAAGGCCAGATAGACGCTTGAAGAAAGCGTGGTCGGCCAAGTCTTCGTCCTCGTTCTCTGTCCATGCCAAGCATAGCAAGCATAGATACGGGAGAAATGGGGGGACATCCTTGAGCTCGGCAAGGAATGCGGGATAGCCCTTTCGCCTGGGCCTGGTGATCCATTGGGAGTACAATGCTTGTCCAAATTCATGCATCGACTTCGTGACACGGTCGTCCACAGGCCAGTCAGGTCCCGCACGCATCGCCGCCAAGAACCCCTTCGTGCCACCCAGCTGCCCGAAGTGTTGATCCAACACCCCGCGCGTGGTGATTAATCGCACGCGCTGTCCCTCAAACTGCGGGCCAAAGAAGTGGCGAGTGAGGGCTACTAGCCACTCACTATACTTCGCCATACTTTATGCTGGTTTGGTCGAACACTAACATTGATTCGGACGGCTGGAGTAACGAGGCCTTGGTTATTAAGCCGAGGCAGTTCAACGGAGGATAGCGGAGCGTTTCAGCAGACGTCCAGCCTCGGCAATCCGAAAGCCTACGCAGGGTAAGAGTTTCAGCTCAACGGAGTGCTTGGCCACATTCGTCGGATCTCTTTCAATGCAGACTGGAGCTGCGTCTCGCGCACCTTGCTCAAGCGATGGCCCTCCATCACTTTCTTTGAATCGCAATCGACCAATCGGGTTTCGGTCGGATCAAACCGCGGACCGTCGCCCGCTTGAGCGAGCCCGTATTTCAGAAGAAGCAACAGGATGATTTCCGATTCGTCTTCCGACACCTTGCTCTTGGAGAAGCGAAACTTCGTGTAGCAGAACGACTGCTCGCCCGAAAAGACAGTGCTGATTTCGGGTCTTACGCTGACCTGAACTCCGTCGATTTCGATCATCGCGCCACGCCGGATAATGCTATGAGTCCCAGACGGCGGACGGGCGTCAGGCGCGATCTCGCAAAAGCGCCGGAGCATTTCGGCGTTGTTGTTAAATCGGGTGACTTGGTTGCGGTTTGTCGCCTCGCGCGAACGCAGGTGTTGAGCCGATTCGCGCAGCGCCCGCAGGTCGTATTGGCCATCTCGGAACGAGCCTAGCACCGAGTTTTGTGCGCTCTGGTAGTAGGGTGCACGAAACGGATTCCCGTTCTTTTGGTCGCGCAGAATGCCAGCCTTCTTAGCGGGCGAAGCAAAAACAAACTCGCCGAGTTGGTTCGACGAAATCCGAGGACGATCAGAAAAGGGCTGCGGCTGATTCATACCAGATCGAGCGCGGTGCCTTTTTCAAAGATGTCAGATGCGATGCCCATGTGGCAGGAGCCATCCACCTCGATCTCGCCCTCGATGGGCAGTTTCCTGATGGTGATGGCCGCAAGCGCCGCATCATCCATCGGGAAGAATGCACCCTCGGGCTCAGAGAAGAGGAAGAAGTCCCCGAAGTGGGCTCCGCAATGCGGGCAGATGTTCATGAAATAGTCCGCATCCGCCATGCGCGAACGACGCTTCTCGTAGTGCGGATGAAAGCCCTGAATCAGCTTGAGAAGGCCATCTGGCAGTGCGGACACGTTGCTGACGAGAATAGGTTCCGACTCTTCACCATCGCTCTCGTCGAGGTCGGTGAACTTGCTGCACGAAAGCGCGACGACCGGAGCTGCGCTCCCGCATCGATAGCAGCCTTCCTTGCTAGTCAGCAGGAAGATCGGAGCCTTGAGCCGGAGATTGCCCATGGTGGGAAGGTGAGGACCTAACGCTTGCGAAGTGCCCAACACGCAATGCCGACGATCACCACGATTGCAACGGCAGCGCGGAGCTGGTTGCTAAAACGGAGGCCTGTTACGACCTCGTTTGCGGAGTGCTCACAGTTGTTGCTGACGGGATCATATTCGTGCGGCCGGGAGAGCTTGGCGCGAACTCGAGTGAAGACCACCCTCGGGTCGGCTTTCTTGGGCTCCGTTTGAACGGCCTCACCATCGGCAAATTGATAGCGTTCAACTTGGACGTGCGGCGAAGAACAGATAGCGTTCAACTTGGACGTGCGGCGAAGAACATTATCAATTACGTGAGCTGTTGATAGACAATGACGTGAGTAGCGGTCGTAGTACTACAACGGATACGCATGTCGGTGCTTGAGCACAGCGTCAGCGTTGGCAGCGTCGGGCTTCGTGAACGACGCCACCTCAACCGCCCCGGACGCGCAGGAGACGGAGCGGCTGCGTCGTGAGAACGAGGAGCTATCCGCCGAGAACCGCGTGCTGCAGTTGAAGGTCCAGAAGCTCCAGCGGATGCTGTGGGACAAGAAGTCGGAGCGGATGCCCAAGGACGACAAGCAAAGGGTGTTCTTCGATGAAGTGGCAGAGACTCGGGACAGCGCGACCCCGGCAGCGGCGGCTGCGAAGAAGAAGTCTGACGGTGGCTCGCGGACGCCGAAGGGGCCGAAGCCGCTCGATCCTGCGTTGCCGCGGGAAGTGATCCAAGTGCCCGCGCCCGAACTGAAGGAGTTGATCTGTCCCGAGACGAAGCAA
>JAEWKR010000130.1 GCA_023457715.1 Verrucomicrobiota bacterium | reverse complement strand
TCGATGTTCGATGTTCGATGTTCGATGTTCGATGTTCGATGTTCGATGTTCGATGTTCGATGTTGGACGTTGGATGTTGGACGTTGAATGTTGGACGTTGAGTTTTCGCCCTGCCCTCCAGTCATCGAATCGCTGGCGCTCTTCGCTACACCAAGCGCTCGCCCTCTCCACCGCTTTCGCATAGCGCGCCAGGTGGTTCGATGTTCGATGTTCGATGTTCGATGTTCGATGTTCGATGTTCGATGTTCGATTCGACGTTCGTTTCCAGTCTTGTTCCCTGCCGGCGGGTACCTGTTACTAGCCGCCTGTGACCGCCAGCCTCACCTACAAGATCGCCGTATTGGTTTTCCTGGAGAACGACCAGGGAGAGCAGCTCCTGCTCCTGCGCGCCAAACCGCCGAACTTCGGGATCTGGAGTCCCATTGGCGGCAAGCTGGAGATGGGTATCGGCGAGTCCCCGTTTGAATGCGCCGTGCGCGAGACCTTCGAGGAGACGGGATTTCAGATCCAGGCGTCCGATTTGCATCTTTTCGCCGCCATCGCCGAGAAGGCGTATGAGGGCCAGTCGCACTGGCTCATCTTCCTCTTCCGGTGCCGCAAGCCGTTGAACGAGCTGCCGCCCGAGATCCACGAGGGCCGCTTCGGATTCTTTTCGCGCGCGGCGATCGACAGCCTCCCGATTCCGGAAACCGATCGGTCGGCGCTCTGGCCGGTGTACGATCGTTACAAGGACCGTTTTGTGATGCTGAAGGCCGATTGCGCGCCGGGCCAGCCGGTCAAGGTCGAGATTGAGCAGATCACCTGACCGATGGCCGCCACGACTGTCCCCCGCCGCCCGCGCAAGAACGCGCGAAGCATGGGTTTCCGGCCTAAGCACTTACGCACCGGCTTTCCTGTCGGCTAGCCCTGGTCCCCTCCCCCCGCCATAACCCGGGCATGACAGACGAGATTCGCCGCCATTTTCGCTCGCAGCAGGTCGCCCTGCTGCTGGCCGGCGCGACCTGTCTTCTCGCCAGCCTCGTGATCGCAGGCTGGGCCTTCCAGATCGAGGCGTTGCAGAGCGTGGTCCCCGGCTTTGTGCGCATGAAAGCGAACGCCGCCATCGCCTTCCTGGGCGTGGGAATCGCGGCCCTCCTGATCGTGCGCCGGCCGCGTCCCGTGGGCACGCCCTGGGTCGTCGTCGCCCTGGGGGCCGGCGCGTTCGGCATCGGCGCCGCCACGTTGCTCGAATGGGGGTTGCAGCGGTCCCTGGGGTTGGACGAGCTGTTCTTTCGCGATCTCAAGGTCTCGGTGGACGCGTTGCCTCCCGGAAGGATGGCGCCGAACACGGCGCTTGGCATCGTCTTGCTGGGCCTCGCCACCCTCTTCCTCCACCGTCCCGGCCGCTGGGTCCTGGTCGGCCAGCTCCTGGCCGCCACGACCCTGCTCCTGGCCATGGTGGCGTTGATCGGATTCCTGTTCGACGCGCAGCTGCTCCTCCCGGGCACCGCCATGTCCCAGATGGCGCTGCATAGCGTCGCGGCGTTCGCTTTCTCGTCGCTGTCGTTGTTGATGCTCCGCTGCGACGAGGGCTTCATGCGGATGTTCGTCGCGCAGACCGCCGGCGGCTTCGTCGCTCGTCGCGTGCTGCCGCTGGCGATCGCCCTGCCCGTCATTGCCGGCCTGATTGCACGCACCGGCCAGAACCAGGGTTACTACGATGCGGGCTTCACGGTCGCGTTCGTCATCTCGTTTTGCGTCGCCACCCTCGGCCTCCTGACCTGGCTGACCGCGCGCGAACTCAACCGCCTGGAAGAACAACGCCTGGCGGCGGAGGCCCTCAAGATGGAGGCGGTCGTGCGGGAACAAACCGCGGTCCATGCCTCGAAGCTGAAATCGGATTTTCTGGCCAACATGAGCCACGAGATCCGCACGCCGATGAATGGGGTCATCGGCATGACGTCGATCCTCCAGGATACACCGCTCACCGACACGCAGCGCGACTGCGTGGAAACGATCCGCACGAGCGGTGAAGCGCTCCTCGCGGTGATCAACGACATCCTGGATTTCTCGAAGATCGAAGCAGGGAAACTGCAGCTCGAGCGCCAGGAGTTCGACCTGAATCAGGCGGTGGAAAAGGCGCTGGATGTGGTGAGCTACCGCGCGCACGAAAAACGTCTCGAGGTGGTCCACGACATGGGCGCCGAGGTCCCGGCCCGCGTCATCGGTGACGCGGTGCGCCTGCAACAGGTGCTGGTCAATCTACTCGGCAACGCGATCAAGTTCACCGACCGCGGCGAAGTCGTGCTCTCCGTGCGCAGCGAACCGCTGGCTCCGGGCTTCGTGCAGCTCGCGTTTGCGATCCGGGACAGCGGCGTGGGCATCGGCCGCAAGGAGCAGCACCTTCTGTTCAACGCTTTCCAGCAGGTGGATTCGTCCAGCACCCGCCGCTACGGAGGGACGGGACTCGGGCTGGCGATCTGCAAGCGCCTCGTCCACCTGATGGGCGGCAGCATCACCGTCGAGAGCGAACCGAATCAGGGCTCCCTTTTCCGCTTCACCATCCAGGCCGCCGTCGCGGCGCCCGCGCCCATCGTCGCCCGCAACCGGCACGGTCGAATCCTGCTCGTCGATGACCACCCCATGACGCGCGCCCTGCTCGACACGCAGCTGACGGCGCGGGGCTTTGTCGTCACGTCCGCTCGCGACGGCCGGGAGGCGGGGGTGCTGCTGGAGACCGGTTACACACCCGACCTCGTGATCGCCGACGCTCCGCTCCCCGACATGGATGCCACGGAGTTCGCCGCACGCCTGCGCGGATCGCCCGGCGCCCTGCGCGCTCCCATCGTGCTCCTGTGTGTGCCGGGGGCGACGCAAGAGACCACCGGGCGCGCGTTTGCGGCCCGCGTGGTCAAGCCGGTCAAGATCGGGGCGCTGCTGACCGCCATCGACGTCGCGCTCCAGCCCGGGCGGGCGGCGCCGCCTGCGCCCGTCGCGCCCCCTGTGGAGCTGCCGGCCACCCGCCATCCTCTGTCCATCCTGGTGGCGGAGGACAATCGGGTGAATCAGAAGGTCATCATGCAGCTGCTCCAGCGGCTGGGCTATGAGCCTCAGCTGGCCTCGAACGGTCGTGAGGCGGTGGAGATCGCCGCCAAGCGGCGGTTCGACCTCGTGCTGATGGACATCATGATGCCCGAGATGGATGGCGTGGAGGCGATGACTCATCTCCGCAACAATGGGCATCGCGATGCGAAGATCATTGCGGTCACCGCAACCGCCTTCGCTGAGGAACGCGCGCGGCTGCTCGCGGCGGGGTTCGACGACTATCTCAGCAAGCCGGTCCCCGCGGAACGGCTGGCCGCCTTGCTGGAGCGTTACGCCAGGCGGTAAGCTCGGGAGTCGGCAAGTTCGAGCGGTGGGCGGTGCTTTAGCCGGCTGCCCGCACCGGAGCACGCGCAAGGAGGCGGCCCTCTTCGCAGCCCGGTTAGCCGGCGTTCCCTCTGGCCAGGATGTGGTAATTCGCCATCGAGATGCCGCTCAACATGGCGCCGATGATGCCGAGAAAACCCTGGTCCGTCCCGCACAGATAAACGTTGGGGACGGCCGTCCGGCCCTGGCGCCGCTTGACGGGTGAACCGTAAATCGCGCCCTCGAGGTGGCCCGTGAAACGCTCGACTGTCCGCGGCGTGAACATGTCCGTCGCGACGGTGGCTTCGGCCAGCCGCGCGTCGTCGGCGGCGGGCAGGAAGCGGCGGCCACTGTCCTGCACGGCCGTGAACCAGCGGCGTTTCCCGGCCCGATACGTTTCCTCCGGCAGGCCGGCCCAACGCGCGTAATTTGCGAGGCAGGTGACCCGAAGCATGCCTTCCGGGAGCTGACGACCCTCGCCGAACTGGAAATTATTGGGCAGGCACACGACGCCGCTCCGGAGATCAACCGCTTCCGTCGGTTGGGCGTAGTCGAACCGCTCCGAATCATTGAAAAACACGATCGTATCGTCCCCCCACCCCAGGTCCGCCGGCTGGCAGTTCAGGACGGTCATCGTTTCGACATAGGACAACCGGTTCGCCCCCGGTAGGGCGAGGTCGTACCCCGCCGCGGGTTGTCGGGATTGCAGGGCCGCGGCGCCCATCAAGGGTGAGCTGGCCGAGTCCCGCCCCGCCGGGTCTGCTTTCACCGCCGTGCCCTGGCGCTCCAGCAGCTGTGTCGTTTCGTCGGCGCCGATCGATGAGATGATTTCGTTGGCAGTGATCTCCTCACCCGTGTCGAGCACGACGGCACGGGCACGCCCCTCCTGCACAAGAATCTTCCGGACGCCGCACTTCATCCGGCGCTCGCCTCCCGCCGCCCGATACTTCTCCAACAGCACCCGTAGAATGAGCCGCACGCCTTCGTAGGGCCGGGCGAAGCCTTCGAGAAACACGGCCTTGAACATGATGGCGAACTGCCCGAACTCCATGTCGCGTTCCACCGCGCTGCCATAGTACATCAGGGGACAGAACAACATGTCCTCGAACAGCGGATCGGTGATGTGCCGGCGCACCGCCTGGCGTGCCGAGGTGGGCGCCGCGTCGAGTGCCGTGTCGTCGAGTGCCCTGACCTCCGCCACCAGTGCACGGAAGCCATCGACCTGCCGTGGAAACAGCCGCGCGACCTCCGCTTCGAAAACGGAGAAGTCGTTGGTGAAGCGGAGTGAGATTTCACCCTTGGGACCGAAAGCAATGCGGGACTGCTTCTGCTCGCAGAGGGCAAACTCGTCCCGGTCGATTCGCAACTGGCGCAGCAGCTTGGTCAGCGGCGTGCCCTTCACCCCGGGCCGGACATAGTTGGTCATCGCATGCAGGCCGACATCGAACTTCCGGCCCGCAATGGAATAGAACCCGTTCAGCCCGCCCACGGCGTTGTGCCGCTCGAAGATGCACACCTTCTTCCCGAAATGCGCGAGCCGAATCCCCGCCGCCAGGCCTGACATGCCCGCGCCGATGATTACGACATCGTAATGGGAAGAGGAATTCATCAGAGAAGTTGGCCGCAAAAAGGCGCAAAAAGCGCAAGAAACAGGCTCAGTTTCTTGCGCCTTTTGCGCCTTTTTGCGGCCCTTACCTGTACTGGTAACGGCCTGCTGCCGAAATCCTATTTCCCGAGCGCCGTGAATTTCGGCGTCAGGTACTCGGCACTGCTATCCAACGATGCCAGCTGCATGTAGTCCTTTTCGGGGACTTCGATGCCGTACCGCTTGCGGAGCTCCATCACGATATCGAGGAAGTCCATGCTATCCAGCTGGAGCTGGTCGCGGAGGCGGACGTCGGGCTTGACGTTGCTCAGGTCCTCATCGGGAGCGATGTCGGCGATGATATCGAGCACCACCTGCTTGCATTCGTCTTTGGTCATAATCGGGCGGGGCGGAGGATTAGGCGACAAACCGCTTAACAATCAACGTGGAATTTATTCCGAGCATCCCGAAGGAGTTGTTCAGGATCGTATCAACCTTGGCCACTTTCCGAGGCTCGTTCAGCACCAGGCCCGGGAGCGCACACTGGGGATCGAGTTGATCGACGTTGATGGTGGGATGGACGGTCAGGTCGGAGAAGGACGGCAGATTACCGGCCAGCTCCAGCGCGCCGGCGGCGCCCATGGCGTGGCCGATGAAGCTCTTGGTGTTGTTGATGTGGGTGTCCGGACACCCTTCGCCGAACACGGCCCGAATCGCCTCGGTCTCCTGGATGTCGCCGAGCGGCGTGGCCGTGGCGTGCGTGTTCACGATGTGGATATCCGCTGGCTTCAGGCCGGCCCGCTTGATTGCCGCCTGGATGCACTCCGTCTGCCGCGCCGGATTGGGCAGGACGTAATCGCTGGCGTCGCTGTTCACATGGTAACCCGCGATCTCGGCGTAGATCTTCGCTCCGCGCGCCTGCGCATCCTCAAGCCGCTCGAGGGTGTAGAGGCAGCCGCCCTCGGAAATCACGATGCCATTGCGCGCGAGGTCGAAGGGACGCGATGCCTTGAGCGGGTCCTCATGCGTTGCGAGGGCATTCTGGGACTTGAAGCCCGCGAAAATCCCGAACGTGTGGATGCTTTCGCTGACACCGCCGCAGATGGCGAAGTCCACCTCGCCGAGCCGCAGCATCTGCGTGGCATGGATCAGGCCCAGATTGCCGGCCGCACAAGCCGCTCCGATCGTGTAAGCCGGACCGGTGACCCCGAGGTTCAGCGAGGCCTCGCCCGCCGGGTTGTTCGCGACCGTGCGGGGATTGTGGTAGTGCGACCAGAACTTCGTGTCGTAATTGAACTTGGAGATGTTGTAGATCTCGTTCTCCGTCTCCACGTTGCCGTGCTCCGTGCAGCCGATATAGATGCCCACGCGATCCTTGGGCAGGGCGTCGAACGCAACGCCGCTGTCGGCCAGGGCTTCGCGGGCGCAGTAGATCGAGATGCTGCCGGCCCGGGTGCCGACGCGGACCTCCTTCTTCTTTTGATACTTGAGCGGATCGTAGTGACACACCCCCGCCAGCTGCTGGCCCATGTAACGAATCTCCACGCGTTCCACCCCGGCCTTCCCGTTCAACAGGTTCTGGCGGAACTCGGAGAGGGTGTTGCCGTTGGGAGCCGTGAGACCCACTCCCGTGATGACGATGCGCGCTGGCTTCATGACAGAGTAAACGAACAGTGGGTAACGGAGAACGCCCTGAAAGCAATGCTCGGGAAAAGCCCGGGGGAGTGAGGGTGAAGGTGCGAGTGAAAGTGCTCCAATCCACCGTCCGTCTTTCAGGTTGGGAACCGGTGACTTGCGCTTGCCCCGCGGCTCGGGCTCATTCCCATTGCTTCGAAATTCCGCGCCCGTTTCCAAAGGAGGGCGGTGCTTCAGCCTGCCATCCCGTCCACTTTCTGATGGGGGGCTAAAGCACCGGCGTACTCCGGAGCACTCTCACCTTCACCCTCACCTTCCCTTTATGAACGTTCTCGTCGTCGGCGGCGCCGGTTACATCGGCAGTCATTGCGTCCGTCAGCTCGTGGCCGCCGGTCATCGGCCGGTTGTGCTCGATAACTTCGTCTATGGACACCGCCGCGCCGTGGCTCCGGACATCAAGGTCTACGAGGGCAATCTGGGCGACGAAGCCTTCGTGAAACGGGTGCTGCAGGACGAGCAGATCGAGATCGTGATGCACTTCGCGGCTTATTGCTACGTGGGCGAGTCGGTCACGGCGCCGCTCAAGTACTACTTCAACAACGTGGTCGCAACGCTCCACCTCCTGAATGCCATGATCGAGGTGGGCGTGAAGAAATTCGTGTTCTCCTCCACCTGCGCGACGTTCGGCGTCCCGGCGACACTCCCGATCCATGAGAACCTTCCGCAGGCGCCAATCAACCCCTACGGCCAGACCAAGCTCGACGTGGAGAACGCACTGAAGACGCTCGCCCACGCTCACGGGTTGAGCTTCTCCGCGTTCCGCTACTTCAATGCCGCCGGAGCCTCGGAGGACGGCCGGATCGGTGAAGATCACGACCCGGAGACGCACCTCATTCCGGTGACGATCGACGTCGCGGTCGGCAAACGCCCCCACCTTGATCTTTTCGGCACCGATTATCCGACTCCGGATGGCACCTGCCTGCGCGACTACGTTCATGTCGATGACCTGAGCCGCGCGCACATTGCGGTGTTCGACAAGCTGGCGAAGCCGGGCGTACAGCTCTTCTACAATCTCGGAACCGGCCGACCGACCTCGAATCGCGAGGTCATCCGCGCGGTGGAGAAAGTCACCGGCCGCAAGGTCAAGGTTGTGGAAAGCCCACGACGCGCGGGAGACCCGCCGGCGCTCTACGCCGACTCGAAGAAGGCGCAGCAGGAACTCGGCTGGAAGGTCAAATTCAACGACATCGACTCCATCGTTGAGACCGCCTGGAAGTGGCACTCGGCCAACCCCAACGGCTACGCCGACCGCGGAAAACAGTAAGCGCTAAGCAGGCGTTAAGATCCCGACCCGCCGGGCTTCCCCGCGCTAGCGGGTCTCGGCCGCCACGCGCGCAAGATCGGCGCAATCAAGGAGGACCTCGCCGGACGGAGGATCGAAAGGACCTGCCCTTCCGTCAGCGACCCGCCGCAACACCCGGCCGGGCCGCTCCGCCAACTCGCTTACGAACTCGCGTCCCTGGGTCACGCACCACGCGCGCAGGTGCAACCATTGCTCGTCGTTCAGCACCCACAACTGGTCCGCCACGTCGCGAATTTCCAGGGTATCCAACGCGTTGACCTGCTCGCGAACGTGCCGCTCAAACCCCGCGATCGAGGCGTCGCCCCCCCGTTGCAGTGCGTGGGACAGCTCCGCCAGGAAGTCCGGATCGGCGCTGCGCCCGCCGCTCCCTTGCACGATGAGCCAGAAATCGTCGGTTCTCATGGGCGATGGCATTGCGACGTCGTGCCCCGCCGGTGTCGACCCCGGGACCGCTTTATCGTCCCCGAAAAGCACATCGGGGGATCTACCGGGAGGACATTCGGCATTTCGGCGGTTGGACCTGAATACCGATTTTGCCACAGAGGTCACAGAGGCCCAATCAGAGCCGAGCCGGAGGGGGGCGCTGCGACTGTCTTGGGCGTCACGCAATGAACAGGTTTGTCCAAGGACTGAGCCTCCGTGTCCTCAGTGTCGGAGCTCTGTGCTCTCTGTGGCTACTTTGGAATCCAGGTTGGACGCCGATATCAGCCCCAGTATCGCTTTAGTTGCCGGCCTTG
>JAEWKR010000129.1 GCA_023457715.1 Verrucomicrobiota bacterium | reverse complement strand
AGTCGTTGGCTATGGGACAGCCGGCCCACGCCGGCGCCGAAATCCTAAATCGTACAACCGAGAAAAACACTATCAGCTCCCTCTAGCGCAACCTCCGCTAACGCCCGATATGGGACGCTACTGATTTCAAATTTCAGATTTCAGATCGAGCAGTCGCACGCGAAGGCATTCCGCCTAAAGGCGGGACAACGTACCAAAGCCGGGAAGTTCCCCCGCCTGCGGCGGGGATTTGAGATTTGAGATTTGAAATTTGAGATTTGAAATGGGGAAGCGCGCAGCCCGCCTGCGGCGGGGATTTGAGATTTCAGAGGGGCGGGGGGCGAGTCTGCCCCTGACCTTGCGCCGCGGCGGGGTTCTCAAATCTCAAATCCCATCAGACTGATTCCCCAGCTCCTGGCTTGCTGGAGGACGGCGGCGCGGTCGAGCATGATGACTTTTCCGGCGTCGAGGGCGGCGGCGGCGAGGTGGGCTTCACGCATTGTTTCCAGGGTGCGGAGGCCGAAACAGGGGACGTCGAAGCGCCAGTCCTGGCGGGCTTTGACCGTCTTCACGAACAGCGCGCCGTCGGTCTTGAACGCACCGGCGCGGCGCAGCATCTCGTCCGTGCCTTCAAAGGCCTCCACGGCGAGAACCGTGCCTTTCCGGACGACGCAGCCCTGGCCGATGTCGAGCCGGGCGCACTCGCGGGCGATGTGGATGCCGTGGCTGACGTAGTCGGGCTCGATGGGAAAGGAGCGGCCCGTCATGCAGCCCGGCGTCGCCAGGTGATCGTCCATGAAGGCGCGGGCATCGAGCAGGGTGATCCCGAGCTGTTCGATCTCGCCGGCGATGGCACCGAAGATGGTTTCGGCGTTGCGGCGGCGGAGGGAGAGCAGGATTCGGGTGGCCTTGAGGTCCGGGTGGAGACCCTTGAAGAGCCGTTTCGGCGTGATCTGGCCGGCCATCAGGGCGGAGCGGGCCCCGAACTGCTCGAGGGCCTTCAACATCGCGCCCAGCTGGCCCACCTTGATGGTGCGGCGGTCGGCGGGGGCGAACGATTCGACGAGATCGGGCCGGGTTTCCTCCTCGAAGGCGACCAGGCGAACCGGGATTCCGGCCTGGCGCGCGGTGTCCGCGACCAACCTCGGGTAGACGCCCTGACCGGCGATCAGCGCGAGCGGCTGGCGGGGGTCGAAGGTGGAGGGGAGGAAGGAGGAAAGAGGCAAGGGCAGGAATTTCAGATTTCAGATTTCAAATTTCAGATGTTCGGAGTCTGAAATCTGAAATCTGAAATTTGAAATCTGAAATTCCACCGGAGGTGCCTCACGTCTGCGCGCCGTAGTATTTCTTGTAACTCCGGTAGTAGCGGTAGTTCGAATAGTACTCGATGCGGCGGGGGGAGAGTCCGTTGAGGACGATGCCGAGCACTTCGTTCTTACCCTGGCGGAGGGTCCGCATGTAGAGGCGGATGTGTTTGCGGTAGGCGCGGTTGAAACGGCAGACGTAGACCACTTCATCGACCCGCTCCGCGATGAGCACGGAGTCGGTCACGGCGCCCAGCGGCGGGGAGTCCACGATCACAAGGTCGAACTCGCGCTTGAGACGCTCGAGCAGCTGGCCGAAGACGGGGTTCTCGAGCAGTTCGGTCGGGCTCTTGGAGCGGCCGCCCGAGCAAAGCAGCCAGAGGTTGTCGGCGACCTTGATGATGCCGAGGCTCGGGTGCGTGGTGAGATTGCCCTCGAGCATCGCGCCCGACTCGAACCAGGTGATCAGGCCGGCGGAATTCTGCTGCCGGAAATGCCGGTGCAGCATCGGGCGGCGCAGATCGCAATCGATCAGCAGGGTGCGCTTGCCGTGGCGGGCGAAGCAGCCGGCGGTGTTGCAGGAGATGAGGGTCTTGCCTTCGCCCGGGATGGTGCTGGTGACGAGGATCGACTTCGGAAAATCCAGCTTCGAGTGGATCTTGATCGAGCTGTAGACGCTCAGGAATGCCTCCAGTCCCGGCGCCTGTTTGTTCTCCGCGACGAGCGTGTACTTGTCCTCGTCCTTCAGGGACCCGAGGTCGGGGATGATCCCGAGCAGGTTCGCGCCGACGAAGGATTCGACGTCCCACGCGCTCTTGATCCGGTCGTCGATGAAGCTGAGACCGATGGCCACGCCGATGAAGACGATGATGCCCAGGCCGATCGAGGTGCGCGTGATGGCCGAGCGGTTCGGGGAAACGGGGGAGTGGTTCGGCATCGCGCGGTCGAGCGGGCGCAGCGGAATCTTGTCCACGTTCTTGACCGTGGTGGTGTCGCTGAGCCGGCGCATGAGACTCTGGTAGTTCTCGCGGGCGACCTGGGCCTGTTGGACCAGGCTGCTGAAGTCGACACGGAGCTCGCCCAGCCGCATGGACTCCTTTTCGCGGGCCGCGTATTCGGCGGTGTAGGTCTCGAACGCCTGGCGGGCCTCCACGAGGCGCGCCTTGAGTTCCGCGATGGCGAGATTGGTGGCCTTCTCGAGTTCCTGCTGGGTGACGTCGATCCGGTTGGCGACGTCGATCATCTTGGGATGCCGCTCGTAATAGCGTTCGGAGAGGAGGTTCAGGTCCTGCTGGAGCAGGCTCAGCTGCTGGCGCAGGGCGGGCACCGACCCGTGCCCGGCGACCTCGCTGATCTCGTAGAGGTTGCGGTTCTCCTTCCGGTAGAGGTCGATCTGGTTGACCTTTTCCTCGAGGGCCATGAGCCGCAGGCGGGCGTCGTCGCGCAGGGTGTGCGCCTTCTTGAGCGCGTCATCGACCATGCCCTGCGACGTGTCGAGGGAGGTGAGCTGGTGCTCCTTCATGTAACGCTGAAGGGCCTGCTCCTTTTCCTGCGTTTCCTTTTCGATGCGGGAAGCCTGCTCGCGGAGAAAGTTCACCGCGTCCTCGGTGCGGCCGCCGGCGGATTCGTACAGCTGCTGCATGAACATCGTCACGTACCGGTTGGCGAGGAGGGCGGCGGCTTCCGGGTCCTCGTGATGCACACTGACGGCGATCAGGTAGGTGTTGCGGATGGGCGCGACGTCGAGGCTGCCCATCGGGATGCCGACATTGGTGGCCGGCGCGCCGGGGGGCAGGCGCTTGAGGGCCGCGCGCTGGAGGACCTTGACCTCCTCGGGGGTGAGCGAAGCCATGACCCGTTCGCGCATCTTGCCGCTGCGCAGCACCTGGGTGTGGGTATTGATGTCGATTTCGCTGCGGACGGCGGTGTCGACGACACCCTCGGCCATGACGATGCGATCCGGCTTTTCGAACTGCATCGTGGCGGTCGACGCGTACATCGGCACGACCTGGAAGTTCTTGTAGGCGTAACCGACGGCCACCAGCAGCGCGAGGGGAAGCGCGATCCACAGCCGCTCCCGCAGCATGATGTAGTAATCACGCAGCGTGCGCCGCTCGACGACGTTTTCTTCGTCGCGTTCGGGAGGGACCGGAGGATTCGGGAGCTTGGGGGTGGCTTCGGCCATCGCGGGATGAGCGTTAGATGAGTTTCTCCGGCACGTAAATCGTATCATCCGGCTCCACGACAAAAGAGGCGTCGGCGGAGGTCGTTGCGCGGTTCTTACCGAGAATGGCGCTTTGAACGTCCAGAGTGAAGACCTTGCTGGAGCCGTCGGGCATGGTCCGCGTGAGACGGATCGCGGTGCCGCGCGCCGTGTCGTCGAAGCCGCCGACCTTCATGATCACATCCTTGACCGTCCACTGCTGTTCGGGCGGGAGATCGACGCGGCCCGGGAACTTCACCTTGCCGATGACGGTGACGACGCGGGGGCTGTACTCCTCGATCGTGACGGTGACCTCGGGGTTGCGCAGGAAGCGGTCATCGCGGTAGCGGCTCTGGATGACCTGGGCGGCTTCGGAGAGCGTGAGCCCGTAGACCTGGACGTCACCGACCAGGGTGAGATTGATGGTGCCGCGGGCCTCGACGCGCTTGTTGCCGCCGGTGAGGTCGGGTTCGCCGAAAATGGAGATGGCCAGCCGGTCGCCGCGGGTGATGCGGTAGGGGACGATCTTCTTCTCGTCGAGCTTCGCCGGACCCGCGGCGCCCTGGGCCAGCGCGGCCGGAATGACGCAGCCGGCGAGGACGACGAACAGCAGGCCGAGACGGACGAGGGAGCGGAGACTTTTCATGGCGATCACCAACGGGAGGAAAGACTGAGAGAGTAGCCGGAACGAATGAAATCGGCGAACGGTTCGTTGGACCAGTTCTGGAACCAGTTGTAGGCCGCCGTCACGCGAAGGTGCTCGTTCATGGAGTAGTTCAAGGAGGCGGAAAAGGCGAGAAACGTGTCATGCCGCTGGGGCCCAAGCAGCAGCGGGGGGCCGACGGACACGACCAGCCGGCCGGACTCCCCGAGGAAGCGGCTGTCGCCGAGCGAGGCGCTGGCGGTGAGCGACCAGCGCGAGCTGTAGGCGTACTGAAAATCGAGCGCTGCGGTGGTGGTGTCGACCGACGCGGTCGTCGCGGTGGTGGAGAAGTCCTTGGAGATCGTGCCGGTGAAGTTGGCGCGCTTGTTCAAGGCGTAGGTGGCGGAGCCGCTGGCGGTCCAGGAGCTGTAGCTCGACTCGGGCCGGCCGGTGGGGCTGGCGCCGAAGGGGGTGCGGGTCTGATAGCCGGCGCGCAGGCTGCCGTTGAGGCCGCGGATCAGCTTGCCGGTGAGGCCGACATTGACGGAGTGGTCGTCGTATCCGCTATCCACCGACGCCTCGGTCAGCCGGTAGCGGTAGCCCAGGGTGAGATCGCGCTCGGTGGACAGCAGCCGGATCATGTCGATGCTGGCGGAGTAGGTGGACAGATCGGGGAAGACGCTCTCCAGGTACTTTGCCTGGCTGAAGCTCAGGCTGCCGGTGAGCGTGTAGATGCTGACGATGGGGTACCGCGCGTTGACGCCGGCGCCGAAATTCCAGGACGTGACGCGGGTGTTGACGGCCGCGTCGGCGCGGCTCTGGCGGGCGGCGGAGAGGGTGAGGGAGCCGGTGGTGCGGCCGGTCTGCTTGGTGAATTCGGCGGCGAACCTGGGGTTCGCGAAGTTTTCCTCGGTGAAAACGTTGTAGGACGTCGCGTCGATGCCGACGCTGGCGTTGACGCCGATCCAGCCGGCGCGCCGCTGGTATTCGACGAGGAGCGAGGAGCTGACGCTGTAGTCGGACTTGGCTTCGCTGTTGGCGAAGAGGTTGGACGTCCAGCCCATGTTGACCCCGCCCGTCACGTAGACGTGATCGTGTCCGTCGTTCAGGCTGACCAGCGCGTGAACGGGCGAATAAATGAGCGAAAGCGCTAGTACGAGGACTAGCGCGGGACAGGGAGCTCGCCGGGGAATCATCGCCTGAGTGCGGGCGGCGGCTTAGCCGCCGGGACCGCCCGGTCCCGTGGGTCCATTGCCGTTGCCCGGGGTGACGACGTTGCCGTTGGGCGTGATGAGTCGGGCGGGGCTGACGGTGAACTGCACCGGCAGATTGGGCGGCACCAGCGGGATGGCGACGATCTCGCCGCCGTCGGTGATGAACGGGCCCCCCGCGTTGCGGGTGGCGTCGCCCTGGGTGTCGAAGGCGTCGACCTCGGGGCCGTCCGTGCCGTTCTGATTCTGGCGATTGCGGACGTCGAAGTACACGGTGCGCTTGGCCATGCACGCCATCGCGACCTTTTGGTCGAGCTGCGGCAGGTCGGCCTCGGGGATTTTCGAAACCTCAATGGTGTTGGGCTGGCCGGGCGGGCCGGGGCGGATGATCGCCTGCTGACCGGACTTGATGGTATGGCCGCCCATGTCGAGCGAGCCGGCGCGCACGGTGCTTTCGCCGTCGAGCATCGCGATGCGGGTTTCATTGCCGCGGGCCTCAATCACGACCTTGCGCCCCTGGATGTTCACCGAGCCGTGGGCCGTGCTGTAGGCCATGGTGCTGCCGGCGACGAGCTTGCTCGTGCAGAGGCCGACGCTGCCGCGGGCGACGAAAGCCTGGGTCTGGGAGATGGAGGGTTCGACCTCGTTGTCCGAGCGGGTGGGGAGGAAAGGTTCCTGGACGAAGCGGCGCACCTCGACGCGGGTGTCCTCGTCGAAGAAGGCGCCGGTGCCGTTGGAGAACACCATCGTCGAGTAGTGCTTGTCGGTGTCCTCGTCCCCTTCGCGCCGCTTGGTGTCGATGACGGCCCCCTGCGCGGAGTAGACGGAACGACGTGCAAGATCCTCGACCGTGTCGCCGGTATCGATCTCCACCTCGCCCGCCACGTCCGAAACGTAGAGTTTGCTGGCCGGGTTCTTTTTGCGCGCGCCCTGCGCCAGCGACTCCAGGGGCCATGCGACCAGCACGACGGCGCCGACGACCGCGAAAACCAGGCGCAGTGAGTAGGGTTTCATGGGTAGGTCTACGGGACGAATGGCCAGGTCTTGAGCAGGAGCTCAAAAATGGGGTGTAAACCCTAGACCTGGCAAGTCCGTAGTTCTACCCTGTCTCACTCGACCACGACGTTCAGTATCTTATTGGGAACGTACACGATCCGCTTGATCGACTTTCCTTCCAAGTAGGGCGCCACCCGCGGGTTGGAACGCGCGGCGGCAAGAGCCTGATCCTGCGTGGTGCCCACCGCGACCAGCTGGTCGCCGCGGTGCTTGCCGTTGATCTGAAACACGAGTTTCACCTCATGGGTGGCGAGCCGCGCGGGGTCATAAACGGGCCAGGGGGCGTGTTCGACCGACGGGGCCCCGCCGAGGCGCTCCCAAAGTTCCTCACCGAAGTGGGGGGCGAAGGGGGCGAGGAGGCGGACGAAGGCACGGGCCGTTTCGGGCGTGACGGCGGGGACCTTTTGCAGCGCGTTGGCGAAGATCATCATCTGCGAGATCGCGGTGTTGAACCGCAGGTTCTCGATGTCGTCGCCGACCTTCTTGATGGTTTCGTGCAGCAGCTTGAGAAACTCCGCCGGCTCGTTGGCGCCGGCGACGACCTTCGCGTTGAGACCGCCCTCCGGTCCGATGAGTTCGCGCCAGACCTTCTGCAAAAACCGGTGCACACCCTCGATGCCCCGCGGGTTCCAGGGCTTCATCGCCTCGAGCGGCCCGAGGAACATCAGGTACAACCGCAGCGTGTCAGTGCCGTGCGACTCGATGATCGTATCGGGGTTGACGACGTTGCCCCGGCTCTTGGACATCTTTTCGCCGTCCTCGCCGAGGATGATGCCCTGATGGAAAAGGCGGGTGAACGGTTCCGGCGTGGGGACGACGCCGAGGTCGAACAGCACCTTGTGCCAGAACCGCGCGTAGAGGAGGTGAAGCACCGCATGTTCGGCGCCGCCGACATAGAGATCGGGCGTGCCCCAATACTGCAGCGCGGCGGGAGAAGCCACGGCCTGGGCGTTGGACGGATCGAGGAAGCGAAGATAGTACCAGCACGAACCGGCCCACTGGGGCATCGTGTTCGTCTCGCGGCGGCCCCGGATCCATTCATCGCCGGCGGGCCGGGGCTGGGAGGCGGGAACCGCGGCGCCGGTGCGGGCATTGATCCAGACCTCGAGCCAGGTGGTCTCGTTGGCGAGCGGGCTTTCGCCCGTGCCACTCGGGAGGTAGGAGCTGACCGACGGCAGTTCGAGCGGCAGGGCGGCGGCGGGCAGGGGCAGCGCGAAATACTTCGTGCCGTCCTGCGTGTAGGTCACGGGCTGCGGGGGGAAATCGTCCGGCCGAAGGGCGCGGGCGGTCTCGTAGTCGGCGGGACTGACCCAGAGGATCGGGAACGGCTCGCCCCAGTAACGCTGGCGCGAGAAGAGCCAGTCACGCAGCTTGTAGTTGACGGTGGCCCGGCCGACGCCGCGCGCGGCGAGAGCGGCGGTGATCTGCTGTTTCGCCTCCGCCCAGGGCAGGCCGTCGTAGCCGGGCGAGTTGATGACCCTGCCGTCGCCGACGTAGGGGAGGGGCGCGCCGGCGCTGTCGATCACCTGCACGATCGGCAGGGAATACTGGCGGGCGAATTCGTAGTCGCGTTCGTCGTGCGCCGGCACGGCCATGATCGCGCCGGTGCCGTAGCCCATGAGGACGTAGTCCGCAATCCACACCGGCACGCGCTGGCCGTTGACCGGGTTGATGGCGTAGGCGCCGCTGAAGACGCCGGATTTTTCCTTGGCGAGGTCGGTGCGTTCGAGATCGCTCTTCGCCGACGCCTTCTTGCGGTACGCCTCGACCGCGCCCTTCTGTTCGGGCGTGGTGATCGTGTCGACGAGCGGGTGTTCGGGCGCGAGCACCATGTAGGTGCAGCCGTACAGCGTGTCGGGGCGCGTGGTGAAGATCTTCAGCTGGCCGTGCGCGGCCGTTTCGAGGGCGAACGTGATCTCGGCACCGTCGCTCCGGCCGATCCAGGCCTCCTGCATCCGCTTGGTCGAATCGGGCCAGTCCACGTCCTTGAGGTCGGCAAGCAGGCGGTCGGCGTAGGCGGTGATGCGGAGCACCCACTGGCGCAGGTTGCGGCGCTCGACCGGGAAGTTGCCCACCTCGCTGCGGCCGTCGACCACCTCTTCGTTGGCGAGGACGGTGCGCAGTTCCGGGCACCACCACACGGGGCGTTCGTCCACGTAGGCGAGCCCGCGCTTGAACAGCTGCAGGAAGATCCACTGGGTCCAGCGAAAATAACGCGGGTCGGTGGTGTCGATCTCGCGGGTCCAGTCGTACGAAAAACCGAGGGCCTTGATCTGGCGCTTGAAGTTGCGGATGTTGTTCTGCGTGTTCGACGCGGGGTGGGTGCCCGTCTTCACCGCATGCTGTTCGGCGGGCAGGCCGAAGGCGTCCCAGCCGATCGGATGCAGCACGTTGAACCCGCGGCCGCGCTTGTACCGGGCGAGAATGTCCGTGGCGGTGTACCCTTCCGGATGGCCGATGTGCAGGCCCGCGCCGGACGGATACGGGAACATGTCGAGCACGTAGTACTTCGGCTTCGACGACTCGTTGGCCGCGCGGAACGTTTGGTGCTGCTCCCAGAAACCTTGCCAGTGCGGCTCGATCTCATGGAAGTTGTAGTCGGTACACTTGGTAGCCATTCGTGTGAACCCGCCACTGTGAAACGTTTCCCAGCCCGGTCAATCTTCGCCCTTGTCCTCGTCCTCGCCGTCGCCTTCGTCCCCGCCGCGTCCGCGGCGGGCGTGTCGCGCGGCTTCAACCGGCTGCTGGAATCCGTGGTGCGGATCGACGTGCGCGAACTCGAGTTCGAGGGCGGCACGCGGCGCTATCGCGCGGGCATCGGTTCGGGCGTGATCATCTCGAAGGATGGTCTGGTGGTGACCAACGCGCACGTGGCGAGTCCGCGCGCCGTGGAGCTCAGCGTGACGCTGGCGAACCTCGAGCGGGTCAACGCCGAGCTGATCGGCTGGGATCATTGGACGGACCTGGCGCTGCTGCGCATCGACGTGGCGGCGCTGGCGCGGCGGAAGCTCGCGTTCGCGCACGCGTCGTTCGGCGACAGCGGCGAGCTTTTTCCCGGCGAGGTGGTGTATGCGGTGGGCACGCCGCACGGGCTCACGCGCACGGTCACCCGTGGGATCATTTCGAATACGGCGCGTTATTTCGAGGACGTCACCGGCGTGAACGGCTACGAGACGGGGGCGTTCAGCACCTGGCTGCAGACCGACGCGGCGATCAATCCGGGCAACTCGGGCGGCCCCCTGGTGCTGGAAAACGGCCGGGTGGTGGGCATCACCTCGCGCGGCTACCTGGGCGCGAACAACCTCGGCTTCGCGATCCCGGCCGAGACGGTGCAGCGCGTGACCGAACAGCTGCTGCGGCAGGGGCGCGTCGAGCGCAGCTACATCGGGCTGGTGCCGGGCGCGCTGCAGGACCTGGAGAGTTTCTATGCGCTGGCGCTGAACACCGGGATGCTGGTGAACAGTGTCGATCCGGGATCGCCCGCGGCCCAGGCGGGCCTGCGCGCGGGGGACATCGTGCTCGCGATCGACGGCGAGAAGGTCGACGGCCGTTTTCCGGAGCAGCTGCCGGGAATCCAATACCGCATTGCGAGCAAGCCCGTGGGGTCCGCCCTGACGCTGACGGTGAAGCGCGGCGGCGACGTGAAGGACCACGCGATCGTGACCGAGCGGCTGGAGAGCCGGGTGGGGGAGGAAGGCGCGTTCGAAAAATGGGGCGTGAGCGGGCGGAAGGTCTCGCGCGCCTACGCGCGGGCGAACCAGCTGGAGAGCGAGGATGGCGTGCTCGTCACGGGCGTGCAGCCGGGCTTCGCGGCCGACGTGGCGGGGATTTCGCGGGGCGACCTGATTCTGAAGATCAACCAGGAGCCGGTGACCTCGCTGGCGGCGATGAAGGCGGCGCACGCCGCGTATCTGGCCGCGCCCGCGCCGACGCTTTTCGAAGTGCGCCGCGAGCGCCGCGTCTCACTCTACATTCTCAAACCATGATGTCCCCCGTCCGCTTTTTCCGTCTGGCCGCCTGGATTGCGGGCGGCGTGCTGCCCCTGCTCGGGTGCGCCGCCGCTCCGGCTGAGCTGCCGCGGTGGTTCGACGAACGCCTCCGTTCGGTCGTGGCGGTGGAGTACGTGACCGAGACGGAAGTGGACCGCGAACCCACCATTTCGCTCGGAACCGTGATCGATGCGGCGGGGACGATCATCCTCCAGTCGTCGGCGATCGACCCGCGCGCCGCCATCTGGCAGCTGAAGTCGTTCCGCGTTTATCTGCCGGGCAGCGCCGACCCGTCGCCGGCCACGTATCTGGGTCAGGACGCGTTCACCGGCTGGCACTTTGTGCGGGCCGATCCGGCGTTGCACCCGCGGTTGACGCCGGTGACCCGGTTCGCGGGGAAGACAGCGCGCCGGCCGGCGCTGGCGGAGTTTGCGTGGGGCATCGGGCTGCGGAACAAGGATGAAGACTTCATGCCGTATGTGCTGCAGAGTCACGTGGCCCTGCTGACCGCGCTTCCGCAGCAGGTCGGCATCGCGCAGCAGGAAGTCGCGGCGCCCGGATTGCCGGTGTTCGATGCGCAGGGTGAGTTCATCGGGCTGGCGGCGACGTCCTTCGGCCAGAGTTTCCTGCAGTTCGGCCGCGGCGGCCGCGCGCAGCCGGTGACGCTGGTGAACATCGAGGAGAGCAGTGCGTTTATGCTCGCGGAGGAGGTGCTGCCCTATCTGAACCGCGTGCCGAAGTCGGTCTCCGGCCGGCCGATCGCCTGGCTCGGCGCCTTTGGCCTGGAGCCGATGGACCGGGAGGTCGCAAAATTCCTCGATCTCAGCGGGCAGTCGGGGGCGGTGGTGAGCGAGGTGCTCGAGGGCAGCCCGGCCGAAGTCGGGGGCCTGCGGGCACGCGACATCATCCTGGCCGTGGACGGGAAACCGATTCCGTCGTTCCGGCCGAATACGGTGGTGCGATCCTATCTGGAGCGCGAGGTGGAGCGGCGGCTCCCCGGCGATGCGGTGGCGCTGACGGTGCTGCGCGGCACGCAGCGCCTGGACGTAACGGTGACGCTGGGCGAGGAACCGAAACTTTTGCGGGAGGCGGAGCGCCGGTATTTCGACGGGGTCGGGATGACCGTGCGGGAATTCGTGTATGGCGACGCGATCGTGCGGCGGGTGAAGGCGGCGGCGAGCGGCGGCGTCATTGTGCACCACGTGAAGCCGAGCAGCAGCGTCGCGACGGCGGGATTGCGCGAGGACGACTGGATCAAGGAGATCGACGGCGAAGAGGTGAAGAGTTACGCGGCCGCGGTGGCGAAGATCGAGGCGATCGAGAAGGACGCGACGCGCGCGGAGTTCATTCTGCTCGTGAGCCGCGGAAGCGAGACGGCGGTGCTGCGGGTGAAGTTGAGGTAGGCCCCGCCTGCGGCGGGGATTTGAGATTTGAGATTTGAGATGGGGAAGCGCGCGGCCGCTTGCGGCGGGATTTCAGAGGGGCGGGGGGCTTGGGTATGTTGTCCCGCCTTCAGGCGGAAGGTTGGGGCACGGCCGAACCAAGGCATTCCGCCTAAAGGCGGGACAACGTACCAAAGCCGGGATCCCCGAGCCGCTTGGTTTGGGTAGTGCCCCGCGTGCGGCGGGGATTTGAGATTTGAAATTTGAGATTTGAGATGGGGAAGCGCGCGGCCGCCTGCGGCGGGATTTCAGATTTCAAATTTCAGATTTCAGATCGAGCAGCCGCACGCGAAGGCATTCCGCCTAAAGGCGGGACAACGTACCAAAGCCGGGATCCCGGAGCCGCCTGCGGCGGGGATTTCAGATTTCAGATCGAGCAGTCGCACGCGAAGGGATTCCGCCTAAAGGCGGGACTACGTACTCAAGCAGACTGAAAATCGGAAATTCGGCAGGGCAAATCTGGAAGGCCCGACGCAGCGGGGGCTACGTCGTGGGGCTGGCGGGGTCGGCGGACCAGACGAACGTCCAGCCGCTGCGGTCGTCGACGTAAACGATGGCGGCGGGTTCGCGGACGGCTTCGACGCGGACGACGCGCTCCTTCGGCTGCGGGTCGAGGTCGCCGCCGGGCTGCACGTACAACGCGAGCGCCGCGGCGGCGCCCAGAGCGGCGGGGATCGTGAGCCAGCGCAGCCAGGCGGCGAACGCGGGCTTCGGTTCCTCGTGCAGCGTGCGCTGCAGCTTGCGCCACTCGATCATCGGATCGGGTGTGCGCAGCGCCGTTGCTTCCTCGCGCAGCAAGGTCCCCACCGCCATCAAGCGGGCTTGCAGCTGACGGCAATGCGCGCAGGTCGAGACATGGGCAGCCAGCGACGCGCGGCCCTCCTGATCGATCGCGCCGTCGCGTTCGAGGTTCAGCAGCTTTTCGGCGTCGTGGCAGTTCATGAGCGGAAAGGCTTAGCGGTGGCCGCGGCGGCTGTCCCGGTCACGACCGCGGTCGTGGCCGCGGTCCCAGTCGCGGTCGCGCCCGCCACGGTCGTGGTCGCGGCGATCGTGGTGGTCGCGGCCCCAGCCGTAGGCGTGGTCGCGATAGCCGCGGTGATGGCCACCACGGTGGGCGACCCATTCGCGGCGGACGCGGGTTTCGTAGTGTCCCGGCATCCAGACCCGCACCGGGTGCCCCCAGCGGTCATGGCGGACATCCCAATGCGGCGGCACCCAGACCTGGTACGAGACGTCGGCCCAATGGCCAGCGCCGTAACCGACCGGCATCGGAGCCACCGAGGTGGCCAGCGGACCTCCGCCGAGGTGAATCGTGGCGGTAATCCGGGTGTCGGCATGGGCGACACTGGCGGCGAGGCCGGCAGCGGCAAGAAGGGCGAGCGTGATGCGTTTCATGGTGTAGTCCTCCGTGGGAATATCGTTGAGACGACGCATCAGCGGGGCGTATTCAAAAAAA
>JAEWKR010000128.1 GCA_023457715.1 Verrucomicrobiota bacterium | reverse complement strand
CACCGCGCCCCGGCACGCCGCGCCCCGGCACGCCGCGCCCGCGCCTAATCCGCCGGCGCACACGCCGCCCGCCCAGCAGCCGGCGCCGTCGTCAGGTTCGACGGAAAACGCGCGGGACGAGGGCCGCATGGAGCCTGCAGGCCGCCGCCCCACGTTCACGCGCGCCCGCTGAGGACGCCGGCGCGGTTCGCAAGAACAACGCTTCGTCAGACGTACTCGCGATAGACCGGCTGGAACATCCGCTCGGCGATATACTGAGTAGGGTCCTCGGGCTTGGGAAGCTGGGCCAGGCCCGCAGCGTGCGCGACCTCCAGCACGTCGGCCGCGATCTTCAGTGAGACTTCGCGAATCCGCGTCAGCGCCGGGTATACGCGGCCAACCGCCAGGTCCTCCTCCGTGACGAGGCTCGCGAGCGTGCGGGCCGAGGCCAGGAACATCTCGTCCGTGACCTCGCGCGCCTCGCAGGCGAGCGCGCCCAGACCCACGCCGGGGAAAATGTAGATGTTGTTTCCCTGGCCGGGAATCATCCGGGAGCCATTGAACTCCACGGGGGCAAACGGGCTGCCGCTGGCGAAGATCGCGCGACCGTTCGAGTGCGTGTAGGCGGCTTCGGCCGTGCACTCCGCTTTCGAAGTCGGGTTGGAGAGCGCGAAGATGATCGGGCGATCGTTGATCGCGGCCATGTCGGCGATGATGCCGGGCGTGAAGGTCGCGGGCGTGCCGGATACGCCGATCAGCGCGGTGGGCTTCAGCACCTTCACCGCTTCAGCCAGCGTCGGGATGAAGGCGTGGTCGTGCGCGTACGGCTCCTTGTGCTCGGCGAGGTGGTCGCCGCGGTTGCGCACCACGAGACCCTTTGAATCCACAAACCAACAACGACTGCGGGCCTGGGCCTCGGACAGCCCTTCCGAACGCGCGGCGGCGACATAAAGATCGGCGATGCCCGTCCCGGCCTCACCGGCGCCGAGGAAGAGCAGCCTCTGTTCGGCGAGCCGGCCCTTGGTGAGGCGGAGCGCCGCAATCACGCCCGCGAGCGCCACGGCCGCCGTGCCCTGGATGTCATCGTTGAAACTCGGGAGCTGAGGGCGGTACGTCTTGAGCAGGCGGAAGGCGTTGCTGTTGCCGAAGTCCTCCCACTGCATCAAGGCCCGCGGGAAGACGGTTTTCACCGCGCTCACAAACTCCTCGATGAACGCGTCGTACTCCGCCCCGCGCGCCCGCTTCTGCTTGATGCCGATGTAGGCGGAGCCGCGGTGCAGTTCCTCATTGTCCGTGCCGACGTCGAGCGTGATGGGCAGGCAGTAGCTGGGATGCACGCCCGCGCACGCGGTGTAAAGGGACAGCTTGCCCACCGGGATGCCCATGCCGAGGGCGCCGAGGTCGCCCAGACCCAGGATGCGTTCGCCGTCGGTCACCACAATCAGGCGCACGCCCGGGATGCTCCAGTGGCGGAGGATCTCCGCGATGCGGCCGCGTTCGCGCAGGCTGATGAACATGCCGCGCGGGCGGCGGAAGATGCTGCCATACTCGAGGCAGGCCTGACCCACGGTCGGGGTGTAGATGATGGGCACGAACTCCTCGAGATGCTCCGTCACCAGCCGGTAGAACAGCACTTCATTGCGGTTCTGCAGGTTGACCAGGTAGATGTACTTCTCGAGCGGGTCCTGTTTGCGCCGGACCGCGGCCAGCGAGCGTTCGACCTGCTCTTCCAGCGTGAACACCCGGGGCGGCAGCAGGCCGCGAATGCCGAGCGAATCCCGCTCACGCTCGGTGAACGCGGTGCCCTTGTTGAAGAGCGGATTCGTCAGCAGGTGCGTGCCGGAAAGGAGCGGGGCATCACCCCAGGCAGACAACCCCAATGGATACTGTGGTGAACTCATGAGTGCACGACCGTAGCAGCGCGCACCCATGACGGTCTTTGCGCATTTTGCGAACTCCTGCGCCGATTTAGGGAAAGGGACGGGCGATGCGGGATCCGGGATGCGAGATGCGAAATGCGGGATCCGGGATGCGAGATCCGGGATGCAGGATCCTTCATCTTGTTCCCAGCATCCTGCATCGAGACACGTCTGCCAGATCCCGGACCGCGGATCCCGGAACTCGGATCTCAGATTCCGGATCCCGGAATCTCCGCCCCCCTCAACGTCGCCGCCCGACGTAGGACGGCGGCTGACCGGTCAGGGTCATCTTCAACTCGCGGCAATAGGCGTGCGCATCGGCCTCGAACTTGCGCAGGTCGAAACTGGGAAACACCCGCTGCTGCAGGACGCTCCAGGCCGGGGTCGACGCGAGCGGCGGGCAGGAATCATTGGGGGTGTCGCCGCAATGGCCGACCCGGTTATGGAGGCAGACCAGCCGCGCGAGGGAGACCATGGCCACCAGCTCCACGTTCTCCGTCGCCTCCTGCGGCGCCTCGACGTGGCGCAGCACGTTGACGAACACCCGCGGCAACCGGTGCTGCTCCGCAAATTTCACCGCCAGGTCGCGCGTCGAGCAGCCGATGAACCGCCGCTCCGCCTCGTGGAGGGGCAGTTTATGATCGTGCGCGTAATGCATGATCGCGGCGAAGCCCCACGGATGCAGGCGCAGCAGGAGCAGCTTGCCGATGTCGTGCGTGAGCCCCGCGGTGTACGCCGTACCGGCGAGGTAGTTGAATTCGAGATACTCGGCGATGTAATGCGACAGCTTCGCCACGCCGACGAGGAACATCCAGTAGCTGGCCGCGGTGACGGGCGGCGTGTTGAGATGACGCTCCGGGATCGTGAGCGTGGTCTTGGCCAGCGCGTTCAGCTTGATCTCACCGAGCATCGACACGGCCGCCGTCGGATCCTCGATCGAGGTCTGGTCGTCGTGATCGAGGCGGTTGGCCGCAAGCAGCACCTGCACGCAAAGCCCGGGATCTTCGCGGGTCAGCTCGATCACGCGGCTCAGGCTCGTCGCCCGCCCGTCGGCCGCCATGACGAACGCCGCGTCGGCGGAATCGATGGTGGGACACCCCGAAAGGGCCTGCACTTCGCGACCGATCGCCTCGGCGGTCATCACCGGACCGCCGAGATCCACGTCGGCGCGGAGCCAGCGTTCCTTTTCGACCGCCTGCCGTCGCTCCTCCTGGTCCTGGAGCGGCTTCAACGCATCCGGCAGGTACGTGGGGTTTATCTGGCAGAAGATCAGGCGGCTCGCGAAGTCGAGATACTCGGCAGAGTCACGGAAAACGGACCAGTTGCCCTGCTCGGCTTCCGCGCGGAGATGCCGCAGGTACTCCACACCTGCCCAGATGCCGGCCGATGCCGCATCGTTGGCGAGGGCATCGATGAGTTCGAACACCTCGGCGTTCTCCCGTTCGACCGCCCACAGCGGGAAGGCGGTGACCGCCTCGTCGAACGTGAGCATCACCTGGCGGCGCATCTTCGCCAGCGAGTCGGGCGTCAGCTTCAGCTGGGCGCAGAATGCGCGGGGTTCCTCGAACAACCCGTCCCGCCACGGATGGGCGACGGCTTTGTGCACCTCGGCGTACACGACGCTATCGTCGTACGGCTTGATCAGATAATTCTGCACGCGCAGGCCGAGCGCCTTCTTCACCGAGGTGGCCTCGGAGTCGGTCGTATAGATCACGACCGGCAGGTTCTTCCAGAAAGGGTCGTCCCGCAGCCGCTGGAGAAACGAAAGCCCCGTGTCCTTTTCGATGCGGGGCTCCAGCAACACCAGGTCGATGATCACGGCCTCGCGCAGGCGATGCCATGCGTCCTGAAGCGTGGTGGCAAGAACGCACCGGTGGCCGGCTTTGCCGAGGATGCCGTGCATGGCGCACCCTGCGACCTCGCTGTCATCAATGAGGAGGATGTTGGCCATCTGGGTAGCGCCGGGGGTTCCGGCAAGTGGGATCTGCCGGTGTTTTGGGGTGAGCGAGAATAGGGATCTCCGTCCTTATTTCGGCACAATGCGCCAAAGAGTGGAGATAATTCCCCGCGCGGACCCCGGACCGTCGTTGAATTTTCCGTGGACAACTCAGTCCTTGTTCATCTCCTTACCGCCTCATGGCCGCGCCAGAACAGAAACTTACGACCCCCGTTAGCCTGATTGTCGACGCTGTCCTCGTCATCGCGTTCACGATCTACATGTATACGGTCGTGGACGGCCACGTGCCTTCGCGCGACCCGAAGATGGTGCTCCTCTGGGGCGGTCTGACCGCCCTGCTCTTCGGCGCCCTCGGCTGGCTCACGCTGCAGATGTTTCGCGTGGTGTACCGGTTCCAGCGCGAAGAGCGGTCACGCGTGCGTAAGTAGCACAGCGAAAGCAGATTAAATCTCAGGCGCGGAAACATTCCGCGCCTTTTTTTTTTTGGGGGGGGTGGCGGGTACCCCGTCGTGCTCTGGCTCGTGCTCGTGCCCGGGATGGTCCGCCCCCCGCGTTCGAGCACGTGCACCAGCAAGAGCCCGAGCACGATACCAGCGACCGCGCGCTACTCGATCCGGTCGTGTCTCCCTGAGCGCCTCGCCCGCACCCGGCCGCTCACGCGTTAGAGCCCCTCCTTCCCCACCTGCGCCGTTGACACGTTCTGCGGTGAAGTATGGCTTCGTCCCTCTCTGCGTCCACCCCGCGAGACGTTCATCAAAAATCTTAACCATCAACATGGCCGCTAAATCCAAAGCCAAACCCGCCAAGAAGTCGGGCAAACCCGCTGCCAAGGCGAAATCCTCCGCCCGCCCAGCGAAAAAGTCCTCTGCCAAGCCCGCCGCGGGCAAGGCGCCGAAATATGTCTATCTGTTCGGCAGGAAATCGGACGGTGACGGCACAATGAAGGCGCTGCTTGGCGGCAAGGGCGCGAATCTCGCGGAAATGTGCCGCATCGGACTTCCGGTGCCCCCGGGCTTCACGATCACCACGGAAGTCTGCACCTACTACTACGCGAACAAGCGCACCTATCCGGCCGCGCTGCGCGGCCAGGTCGAGGCGGGCATCGCGTCCCTCGAGCAGCAGACGGGAATGAAGTTCGGCGACCTCAAGAACCCGCTCCTCGTGTCGGTCCGCTCCGGCGCCCGCGATTCGATGCCGGGCATGATGGACACCATTTTGAACCTCGGCCTGAACGACCAGACGGTCGAGGCCCTCGGCACCAAGACGAACAACCCGCGCTTCGCGTGGGACTGCTATCGCCGGTTCGTGCAGATGTACGGCGACGTCGTGCTCGGCGTGCAGAAGCGCCCGGACGAGGACCATGAGCCGTTCGAGACGGTCATCGGTGAGCTGAAGGACGAGCGTTACGGCAACCACGAGATCGAGGACACCAAGCTGTCCGTCGACGACCTCAAGGAACTCGTCGTCCGCTTCAAGAAGCTGGTGCTCGACCGCGCCGGCAAGGACTTCCCCTCGTCCCCCTGGGACCAGCTGTTCGGCGCCGCCGGTGCGGTGTTCGGCTCCTGGATGAACGACCGCGCGATCGTGTATCGCCGCAAGTACAACATCCCCTCCGAGTGGGGCACCGCGGTCAACGTGCAGGCCATGGTGTATGGCAACACGGGCGAGACCTCCGGCTCCGGCGTGGCGTTCACGCGCAACCCGGCCAACGGCGTGAAGGAATTCTACGGTGAGTTCCTCATGAACGCCCAGGGCGAAGACGTCGTCGCCGGCGTCCGCACGCCTGATCCGGTCGCCAAGCTGAAGGAGGTGCTGCCCGGCGCCTACGCCGAGCTCGAGCGGATCCGCGGCAACCTGGAGAAGCACTTCAAGGATGTGCAGGACTTCGAGTTCACCATCCAGGAGAAGAAGGTGTACATGCTGCAGACCCGCAACGGCAAGCGCACCGCCATGGCCGCGCTGAAGTTCTCGGTCGATATGTACAAGGAGAAGCTCATCGACTGGCAGACCGCCGTCATGCGCAACCCGGCCGACCAGCTCGACCAGCTGCTCGCCCCGGTGTTCGACCTGGCCGAGGTGAAGAAGGCCGCCGTGCTCGCGACCGGTCTGCCCGCCGGCCCCGGCGCCGCTTCCGGCAAGATCTATCTCAATGCCGACCGCGCGGTCCAGGCCGCCGACAAGGGTGAGAAGGTCCTCCTCGTGCGCGTCGAAACCTCTCCGGAAGATCTCCGCGGCATGATCGCCGCCGAGGGCATCCTCACCGCTCGTGGCGGCGTCTCGTCCCACGCCGCGCTCGTTGCCCGCCAGATGGGCAAGGTGTGCGTCTGCGGTGCGGCGGCGGTCGAAGTCGACTACCACGCCCGCACCGTGACCGTTGCCGGCCAGACCTTCAAGGAAGGCGACTGGCTGTCGATCGACGGCACGCTCGGCAAGGTGTACGCCGGCCAGCTCAAGGCCGCGCCGTCCGAAATCATCGGCGGCCTCATCGATGGCGACAAGGAAGCCCAGCAGACCGAGAAGTTCAAAAACTTCCAGCAGCTGATGAAGTGGTGCGGCCAGGCCACGCGCCTGCAGGTCCGCACCAACGCGGACTCGCCGTCCCAGACGAAGAACGCGGTGGCGTTCGGTGCGACCGGCATCGGTCTCACCCGCACCGAGCACATGTTCTTCGAAGGCGACCGCATCGACGCAATGCGCGAGATGATCCTCGCCGAGAACCTGGCCGACCGGAAGGCCGCCCTCGCGAAGCTCCTCCCCTACCAGCGCGAGGACTTCGCGGGCATCTTCCGCGAGCTGAAGGGCTTCCCGGCGACGATCCGTTTCCTCGATCCGCCGCTGCACGAATTCCTGCCGCACACGCCGGAGCAGCAGGCTGACCTCGCGAAGAAGATGAACCTGCCCGTCGAGAAGATCGCGGCGCGCGTCCATCAACTGCACGAGTTCAACCCGATGCTCGGCTTCCGCGGCTGCCGTCTCGGTATCGGCTATCCCGAAATCTCCGAGATGCAGGCCCGCGCGGTGTTCGAGGCCGCCGCCCTCGTCCAGAAGGAAGGCATCAAGGTCCGCCCCGAGATCATGATCCCGCTCGTCGGGTTCAAGAAGGAGCTCGATCTCCAGCTCGATGTCGTCCACCGCGTCGCCGCGGAGGTCCAGGCGGAGAAGAAGGTGAAGTTGAACTACCTCGTCGGCACGATGATCGAAGTGCCGCGCGGCGCGCTGACCGCTGACGAAATCGCCAGCTCGGCGCAGTTCTTCAGCTTCGGCACCAACGACCTCACCCAGACCTGCCTCGGCATGAGCCGCGACGACTCGGGCTCGTTCCTGCCGCAGTACCAGGAGCAGGAAATCGTGAAGAAGAACCCCTTCGCCACGATCGACCAGACCGGTGTCGGCCAGCTGATCCAGATCGCCGTGCAGAAGGGCCGCCAGACGCGTCCCGACATCAAGCTCGGCATCTGCGGTGAGCACGGTGGCGATCCGGACTCGGTCAAGTTCTGCCACAAGGTCGGTCTCACCTACGTCTCCTGCTCGCCCTTCCGCGTGCCGGTCGCCCGCCTCGCCGCCGCCCAGGCCGCGATCGCGGAAGCCAAGGCCGCGAAGAAGTGAGCGGCAGGCTCTAAGCGATAGGCTTCAGGCTCTCTCAAAACCCCGCGTGGCAACACGCGGGGTTTTTTTTGGGGGGATGAGGGAGTGAGCGTGAAAGTGAAAGTGAGAGTGAAAGTGAAGCGGAGGTGCTCGTGATCGTAATCGTGCGCTTGCTCGGGTTCGGAGGATCACGAGCACGAGCAAGAGCACGCAGCGGGCTGCCAGAATTTTCCCCTTCACTTTCACTCTCACTTTCACTCTCACTTCCCCACCCCATGACCGCCATCCTCGGCGTCTCCGCCTTTTATCACGATTCGGCCGCGGCGCTGATCGTGGACGGCCGGATTGTCGCCGCGGCTCAGGAGGAGCGGTTCACGCGGATCAAGCACGACAAGGCCTTCCCCGGGCGCGCGATCGGCTACTGCCTCGCCGAGGCCGGAATCGGCGCCGGCGATCTCGACCATGTGGTCTTCTACGAGAAGCCCTACCTGAAATTCGAGCGGCTCCTCGAGACGTATCTCGCCACCGCCCCGGGCGGCTTCCGCTCCTTCCTGCAGGCCCTGCCGGTGTGGCTGCACGAGAAGCTGCAGCTGCCCGGCGTGATGAACCACGGCCTGGGGGGAAAGTACCGCAAACCCTATGTCTTCGTGGAGCATCACGAGGCCCATGCCGCCAGCGCGTTTCTCCCGTCGCCGTTCGACGAGGCGGCACTCCTCGTCCTCGACGGCGTCGGCGAGTGGGCCACCGGCACGTTCGGCGTCGGTCGCGGGAACCGGATCGGGCTGACCCACGAGCTGCGCTTCCCCCACTCCCTCGGGCTGCTGTATTCAGCCTTCACCTACTTCTGCGGCTTTCGCGTCAACAGCGGCGAATACAAGCTCATGGGCCTGGCGCCCTACGGTGAGCCGGTGTACGCGGACACCATCCTGGCCAGGCTGGTCGATCTGAAACCCGACGGCTCCTTCCGCCTCGATCAATCGTACTTCGACTACTGCGCGGGGCTGACCATGACCTCCCGCAAGTTCGACCGGCTGTTCGGCGGTCCGCCGCGCCGGCCGGAAGCCGAACTCACGCAGCGGGAATTCGACCTTGCCGCTTCCGTGCAGCAGGTCACGGAAACGATCGTGTTGCGGATGGCGGCCCACGTGCACGCCACCACGAAGCTGAAGCAGCTCTGCCTGGCGGGCGGCGTGGCGCTGAACTGCGTCGCCAACGGTCGCCTGCTCCGCGAAGGGCCGTTCGAGCAGCTTTGGATCCAGCCGGCCGCGGGCGATGCCGGCGGCGCGCTCGGCGCGGCGCTGTTCACCTGGCATCAGCTGCTGGAGCAGCCCCGCGTGCCGCTCCCCGGGGACGCGCAGCGGGGATCGCTGCTCGGCCCGGCGCTGGATCCGGCGGGGGCCGCGGCGGTGCTTCAACGCCACGGCGCCTCGTTCCGACAGGCAGGTTCGGAGGAAGAGCTCTGCGCGGCGACCGCGACCCTCCTCGCCGCCGGCAAAGTGGTCGCGTGGGTCCAGGGCCGGATGGAGTTCGGCCCCCGGGCGCTGGGCAACCGCAGCATCCTGGGCGACCCGCGCGACCCGGACATGCAGTCACGGCTGAACCTCAAGGTGAAGTTTCGCGAATCGTTCCGCCCCTTCGCGCCCCTGGTGGATCGCACGCGCGTGGGCGAGTACTTCGACCTCCCGCCGGGCGAGGAAAGCCCCTACATGCTGCTGGTGACGTCCGTCGCCGAACGGCAGCGCCAGCCGGTCCCGGCCCCGGCGGCCGGGCTGGCGCGCCTGAAGCAGGTGCGGTCGACGATTCCCGCCGTGACCCATGTCGACCACTCCGCCCGCGTGCAGACCGTCGATGCGGAGCGCAACCCCCGGCTCCACCGGCTGCTGCAGGCATTCGAACGGCAGACGGGCTGTCCGGTCCTGATCAACACCAGCTTCAATATCCGCGGCGAACCGATCGTCTGCGATGCCGAGGATGCCTACCGCTGCTTCCGCGCGACCGACATCGACGTGCTGGTCCTGGGCGACTGCATCGTGGAAAAGACGGCATCGGACCGCCTCGCGCCGGCCGAGGCGGCTGCGCTCCGCCAACGCTACGGCGACGACTGACCATGGCGCTGCTTCGCATCAATCGGCACCCCTCGCGGGCGCAACTGTACGGGTTCGCGGCCGCCTGGTTCGTGGCCGCCGCCGCCGGGGGCATCGCGCTGCGGCTCCAGGGGCGCGGGTGGCAGAGCGAGGCGCTCACCGCCGCCGCGCTGGTCGGACCCGCCCTGGCCTGGCTCGCCCCGGGCGCCGCGCGCCGGCTGTATCTGGGACTCACCTACGCCACCTATCCCGTCGGCCTGATCGTGTCCCACGCGATCCTGATCCTCCTCTATTTCGGGCTGTTCACGCCCATCGGCCTGATCATGCGCGCGCTCGGCCGCGACCCCTTGCAACGGCGGTTCGACCGCGCCGCCTCCAGCTACTGGCAGCCCCGCCCCCCGGCGCCGTCGCCGGAATCCTACGTGCGGCAGCGGTAAGCCGGTGCGGAGTTTCCCTTGCCGTCGGCGCTTCCCTTCCCAACCTCCCTCACCCCATGCCCCCGACGGACAAACCCACTCCGCCGTCCCGGTTTCGGCAGGCTGCGGCCGGCCGTCAGCGCGGAGCGTTCGGCGAATTCATCGATTTCGTGCTCCACAACAAGAAGTGGTGGCTGACGCCCATCCTGGTCGTGGTGCTCCTGTTGGGCGGGCTCGTTGTGCTCGGCGGATCCGGAGTGGCGCCGTTCATCTATTCGCTGTTCTGAGTCCCGCACTTATCCTCGCGGGGCAGCCTTGCCGCCACGGTCGAGCAGCGGGTGATCGGGTTCAAGCGCGCGCACCTGCGCGAAGACCGCCTCGGCCTCGGCGGTCTGGCCCGTGGCGCGACAGGCCAGGCCAAGCGCGACCAGGGTGTCCGGATCATCGGGAATGATCGCCAGGGCGGCCCGGAGCAGCGGGATCGCCTCCGCCGGACGGCCGCGCGCCACGAACATCGCCCCGGCGTTCCGGGCCAGCACCCAGTCGTCCGGCCGGTGCTGGCGCGCCTCGGCGTACAACGCCGCCAGGCCATCCGTCACCTCCGGGCGGGAAAGGAGTCCGTTCGCCGCGTCCACCCTCGCCTGCCAGGTGCCGATCCGCGCGGCCGCGTCGATCTGCCCGGCAAACGGTGGCGCCTTGAAACGGTTCAGGAGCTCCCCCGCGATCAGTGCCTGCTCGTAGGTTGTGTACGCCAGCCGTCGGCGCACGACGTCGAGTCCCAGCCACTGCGTGGGCAGCGCGGCGATCCGGCCACGCCGCTGCAGATCGTGCGCGACGTGCACGGCCAGCCGCGCCGCCACCTCGTAGGTGCCGCGCAGGTTGAGATGAACGTGTTCGTAAAGGAAATCGTCGCCGATCACACCGTGCGGGCTGGAAGGTTCCAGTTCGCGCGCGAGATCGACCAGCGTGGCGCCCGGCAGCGACCGCGCCTCCGCCCGGATGGCGTCGTTGAGCCGCGAATCCGTGCGGAAACGCAGCGTATCGAGATCGAGGGCACGCTGCAGCGACCCGCGCGCCGCCCCGGCCTTCCCCAATTGAAGCTGGACCCGGCCGAGCCGGAACGCCGTCTCCGCGAATCCCGGATCGATGACCTGCGCGCGCTGATACGCCCGTTCGGCGGCCGCGGGGTCGCGCTGACGTTCCGCCATCCGCGCCTCCGTCATCCGTTGCTCCCATTCGGCCTGCTCGTCCGCGCTCAAGTCCGGGCGGTGGCGGGAGCGGAAGGGAGCGAAGTCCCGCTGGTTCGTCAGCACCGTGCAAAGGAGCGTGGAGGCGCCCGCGCGCGCGGCGTGGCCGGCCACCGCGCGCAGATTTGCGCGGAAATGCTCCTCCACCCAGCGGAGCCGGGGATCGTCGGACGCGATCTCCTGTTCGAGGAACATCTGCATCCCGCCCCACTCCTGCGGAACGTCCTTTGCGTGCAGGGCGCGCATCGCCGCGCCCAACGCCTGCGCCGTCCGCGTGCCTTGCAGCCAACTCAAAATTCTAACGATTGAGTGACTGCGCCGCAGGGGAAGGAGCACGCTGGCGGGACCGAAAGGCCCAATCACCTCGTTGTGTCCTTCGTAGACAATGAAGAGGTCCGGCGACAGCTCGACACAGTCTGCCGCAATGCCACGCACGAGGTGCGAGTTGATCGCCGTGATCCCGGCATTCACCACCTCGAAGCGTACCCCCGGCACGGCGTCCTGGAGCAGGAGCTCCAGCGTCCGACCGAGCGAAAACGAGGCTTCCGGGTCGCCCATCGCCGCTGAACTGCCGAGGACGATGATCCGGTAATGATCCGCCGGCTTGTCCACCGCCAGGCGCAGCGGCTGCGGGTGGCGGGCCAGCGCCGGAGTAAAGTAAGGTGCGGTACACCAACGATTTTCACGCCACCACCGCGTCCCGTCCGCCGCGCGCGTCTGCCGCACGAAATGGGACGAATGCCCGGCGCCGGCCAGGAGCAACCCGAGTTCGAGGCCTCCCAACAGCACGAGGAGACCCACGACGGTGGCGATGAGCGCAAAGAGCGTCTTGCGGGCCGGACTCAGGCGGGAGGGGGGCGACACGGGAGGAGGGGCAGATCACCTGAAAAGGGAAGATTGCCGGGCGCTCCAACTAAATTCCACGCCAGGGCCTGGCCGCGTCGCCGCCGGCGAGCGTGGCCGGTGGATTATGACATAGTTGGCGGCGGCCAGCACTAATGATTGAATTCAACTCTGATTGGCGGTCCAGAGATTTGGCTCATGACAAGAAGCTGCCCCCCAGCCGTTGGCGTTTCGCCCCGCATTGCCCCCCACTCACCCCAATGCGGCGAGCCGATGGTTGAGGCCGGTTCCTTCTTTTTGCCATGACACCCACACTGCTAAGGACACGCCCGATGGCGGGCGCGTCGATTGGACCCCGACAGAACACCAGAACATCGCGACGAGGCCTGACGCTCGCCGCGATCGCTCTGTCCCTCGTCGCTGCGACTGTTGCAACCGCCCAGACTCCTCCGGCGGCTGCGACGGCGACGGATCCGGAGGAGACGGTCAAGCTCTCGCCCTTCACGGTTACGACCGACCGGGACGTAGGCTACACGGCCACCAATTCGCTCTCGGGTACGAGAACGAACACGCCGATCAAGGACATCCCGCTGAACATCCAGGTGTTCACGCGCGATCTCGCGGACGATCTGCTCATCAAGACGCAGATCGACTTCGAGAACTACAACGCCGCCCTTGTCTACGGCGGCAACGACACGTTCTCGGACAACCCGATTCAGCAGCCCTACCAACAGCTGCTGGTGCGCGGTTTCCGCCAGAACTGGGGCCTGCGCGACGGCGTGCGTGAATACGACCCGGTCGACATGCAGAACATCGCCCGCGTCGAGTTCGTCAAAGGCCCGGCGGCCCCGTTGTACGGTCTCGCGTACCCCGGCGGCGTGATGAACAGCATCACCAAGGCGGTCGACTTCAACCGCAACTTCGCCCAGCTGCGCGGCACCGTCGGCAACTTCGGTGACTGGCGGGTGAGCGCGGACGTGAACGCGACGTCCAAGACGGAACGCATGGGCACGTTCGGCGTGAGGTTCAACGCCGCCCGCGAAAATTCGGAGGACCAGCGCGAACACTCGGAAGGCGTGGTCGAACTGACCGCCGCCGAAGTCGAGTGGCGTCCGTTCCCCGGCACGCAGATCGAGTTCATGATGGAGCGGGGCTTCCGCGCGAAGCCGAACGGCCTCGGCTACTTCAGCCTCGGCAACGAGACGGCGGCGCCGGGCAACGGCTCCGACATCCCGCTGCAGGTGATGCGTCCCGACATCCCCTGGGATTGGAACTGGGCGAACGGGGACAACAAACGCTCGCTCGAGAACCATATCTATCGGGGCAAGATCGTCCACACGTTCAACGACGCGTTCAGCGTCACCGGCTACGCGCAGTACTCGGACCGCCTGAACATCGACGGCAACGGCTGGGATGCCAACGGCTCGGGCGGTGCGGACAGCTGGGAATCCGCCAGCTCCGGCATCGACCTCGCCCGCAACACCATCACGCAGACCTACCACTATCGCGACTGGGGCAATGAAATGCATGCCTACGGCGCGACCGGCGTGTACAAGGTCGACGTCGCCGGCACGAAGAACACCTTCGCGTTCGGCGCCAACGTCTGGACGGAAGACGAGTACTCCCGCGCGTCCCGTCCGCTGGATCCGCTGGCTTCGGCCGTGGTGATGCCCATCCAGTCCGGCATCAGCATCATCCGTCCGCGGTTCCTCCCGAACGACGTCGTTCCCGAAGTCGACGGCGGCCCCAACGGCAGCGGCTACCACCACGAAGACAACTCGAACGACTACTACTTCATCAACTGGCAGATGTCGGCCCTCGACAATCGTCTCAAGACGAACATCGGCGCCAACAAGACCAACATGAAGCTGGTGACCTGGAACAACGGCGCATCGAGCGTGCCGGACAACGTCTATGAGGCGTCCAAGGTCTCCCCAATGTACGGCATCACGTTCGATGTCACCAAGGAGGTCTCGCTGTTCGCGGTGTACTCGACGTCGCTCTTCCCGGATTCGACGAAGGACAGCTTCGGCAATCAGTTCGGACCGCAGATCGGCGAGAGCTGGGAAGTCGGCACGAAGATCGACTTCCTCGACGGCAAGATCAGCGGCACGATCAGCTACTATAACATCGAGCAGACCGGCGGCACGCAAAGCGCACCCAACCGGGACAACGCCAACACGGCGCGTTGGGACCGCCTGACGCCCGAACAGCGTGCGCTCGAGTTCCCCGGCCGCACGCGGGCCGACCTGTACGCCGCGGGCGACATCATCGCCGGTGGCATGCAGCGGTCACGCGGCTTCGATGTGGACCTCACGTTCCGCCCGAGCCGGGAATGGCAGCTGGTGTTCAGCTACGCGCACGTCGATCACGAGTTCGTGACCTCCGCGGTGGCGTCCACCATCGGTCAGACCTATCCGGACTCGGTCCGCAACCGCGCGGCGGCGATCACGAAGTACACCTTCCGTGACGGCGCCCTCAAGGGCCTGGCGGTCGGCGGCGGCTTGTCGTACTTCGACCAGCAACTGGTCGACTATCGCGACTTCGGTGGCCGCACCGGCATCGCTCGTTACACGCCGGAGCGCCTCTACGCCGATGCCTTCGTCTCCTATCGTGCGCGCCTCATGGGCTACGACACGATCTGGCAGCTGAACATCCGCAACCTGCTCGAGACGCCGACGTACGTCGGGTGGAAGGCCACCGGCTCGTCGACCGTGCTCGCGACCGAACGTTACAAGGTGCCGACGAAGATGGGTATCCGCCTCACCGCGGGTCTCGACTTCTAAGACCCCACGTCCACGTGTCACCTCTGGAGGGCGGGCTTCGGCCCGCCCTCTTTTTTTGCGCACTTTTGGATAGCCGCAAAAACGCGCAAAAGGCGCAAAAAGGTAGCTTGGGTACGTTGTCCCGCCTTCAGGCGGAAGGATGGGGAACGTCGCAGGCCATGGCATTCCGCGTAAACGCGGGACAACGTACCCCAACCAGGCTCGCGGCGATTGTCCGGCTGTTGTTGCGACTTTTTGCGCCTTGTTGCGGCCATCCTCTTCCGCCTCACTGCACTTCGTGCAGTTCGACGAAGAAGACGATGGGCGCGCCGCGGGGGACGTCGGCCGGCCAATCGCCGTCGCCAAAGGAGAGCGAGCCCGGCACGTAGACCAAGCCTTTGCCGCCGACCTGGAACAACTGCAGGCCCTCGCGCAATCCCGGCAATAAGTCAGCGAGGTTCGCGCGCACCCGGATGCGGCTCAACGCCGGCAGCGCCTCGCCGCTGGGCAGTTTGGCCGAATAGCTCAGCAGAATGTTCGAGTTGAGCTCCGGTTTCCGCCCGGTGCCGATGTCGGTCATACGGTAGTGCAATCCCGTGGGCGTCTGCTGCACGTTCTCCTGCTCGCGCAGGTTCTTGAAATATTGTTGCACGGGATCGGGACGATCGACCGCGAGCAATCGCTGCACGCGCGCACTGATGTCATCCCGCAGCTTCTTCGCGTCGTCATCCATCGCATACCCGCGGCCTTCGTAACTTGCCCGCAACCCGTTTTGGAACGCATGAAACTGGGCCTCCGTCCACTTCAGATCGGGGATCCGATTGTTCTCGGCCACGAACGAGCCCAGCGAGGCATACGGGGCCAGGTCACCCGCGGGCCGGGTCGATTCCGGAGCCACCGCCGGCACCGGGGTCGCCGGCCGGGTGGCCCGCCAGAGGCTCCAACCCAGCACGCCATTCGCCGCCAACGAAGCGAGGCAGAGGCTCAGCCAGACTTTCGCCCGCCGCCGCCCGATTTCCGGGGAGTCGACAGGCGTGGAGGGGCGACGGGAACGGGCGGCGGACTTCATGGCGAGGGAGAGGTCAAGACAAGCAGCGGCGCCGCCGTTGTCCATGCCTGGCTGGTCGTCCGACCCTCCGGCCAGCGGACGACGACCTCGCGCGGTTCGTTGCCCTCCTCGTAGCCGAAAAAGCGTGCCGCCGAAGATTGGGACAAATAACCCGCCCCGGCAGTGACCTCCTGCGATTGCGTGCGCCCGTCGCGGAGGGTCACCGAAATTCGCGCCCCCACCGCGGTCGGATTGCCGGCCGGCCCGCGCAGCGAGACACCGAATGAATGCCGCGACGGCACCGCGCGATTGCGAAAGAGCACGGGCCGGTGGTTGTTCCGGGTGACGAGCAGGTCTGGCCAGCCATCGCGGTTGAAGTCCGACACGACCGCCGCCTTCGCCTCGTGGGGCACCAGCAGCCCGCTGTCCGCCGGGGCGACCGGGGACAAACCCCCGCGGCCGTCGCCGCGCAGAAGCTGGCTCAGCCCACCATCGAAGCGGCCGGTCTCCGCAATCGGGGCGAACGAGTTGTGCACGACGTAAACATCGGCGTGGCCATCGCCGTCGAAATCCGTCACGGCGATGCCGAAGACCGGCGCGATCTGGGCAATCCGCGGCAGCGGTGCGAAGGCGTAGGTGCCGTCGGGGCGGCTGAGAAAGACCCCGCTGCGGAGTTCCGTGGCCGTCAGCTTTCGTGCCGCCGCTAGACGCTCCGCCGGGATGACCGCTTCGACGGACGCATGTGCGTACCGTTCAAAGGTGGGAAATTTCTTCGTCAGCGCAGGCAGCACCGCCTGCAACTGCGGCAGCGCGCGCACCGGATAAAGAACCTCCCCCTCGTACTGCGCCTCGATCAGTTGATCGCGGCCGCTCCCATCGAAGTCTCCGGCGAAGAGGACCGACGGTTGCCGGGGACTGGCGCGGTACTTCGTATTCAGACCCAGATTACCCGCGATGTAGTCGGGCCGGCCATCGCCATTCAGGTCGCCCGAGGCGAGCGAGTTCCACCAGCCGGTGCCGGCGGCCGCAAATCCGGCCCGCGCCGTCCAGTCTTCGAAGCGTTGGCCCCCGTCATTGTGAAAGTAAGCCACCGCTCCCCAGTCCAGCGTGACGAGGAGGTCCAGCCACCCGTCCCCGTCCACATCGCTCCAGAGCGCGGCGGTGACCATGCCGACCGACCGTAGCTCCGGCGCCACCGTCTCCGTCACGTCCACCCAGCGGCCTTCCCGCCGCGCCCACAAGGCGCTGCGCGGTACGGCAGGATAGCCGCCGGGGACAACCCGGCCGCCGAGAAAGAGATCGACGGTCCCGTCGCGGTCGAAGTCCGCCGCCGCCGCGCCTCCCGTGCTCTCCGTCCAGGCCGGCAGGACCCCGGCGGGGGCCGCGTCGAAACGTCCGCCGCCGTCGTTCAGGAAGAGCCGTGGTTGATAGGCGGCATGCCCCGGGTCGCGCGCGACGCCACCCTTCCCGACCAGCAAATCGAGGTGGCCGTCGCCATTCGCCTCGAAGGCCAGGACGGCGGCATCGGTGACCTCGTTCGCCCCGCCAAAGCCCGTCGTGACCGGCGGCAGGAACTGCCCGGCGCCGAGATTCATGACCCTCTGCGTGCGCTCGCCCGTCGCACCGCCGAACACGAGATCGTCCTCTCCATCCCCATCCAGGTCGGCCGCCACCGCGGCCGGGCCCATCCGATTGTGGCGCAGGGGCAGCAGCGGCTGCCGGGCGGTTTCGTCGACCGGCCGGTCGCGCGAAACCACGACCAGGTTCTGCTCCCGCGTGGTGTCGACAAACTGCGGATTCAACCGCGGGGCCTGCGGGCGCGGCAGGGGCGGCGGGGCGTCTGCGGGTTCCCGAACGACATAGCGACGGTCGGCCGCCACCTGGCGGAACTCCTGCCGGTGCCCGCTGGGCCATTCGACGGTCACCTCATCGATCGTCGCGGCGTCGCCGAGCCCGAAGTGCACCACCGGCTCGCTGGTGGACAGGTAGCCGCGGGCGAGGACCAGCGGCCGCACCTGGACGCCCGCCGCGGTCCGGATCTTCACCACCGCGCCGATCCCATACCGATTGCCTTGGGGCCCGCGCAGATCGAAAAGCACCCGATGGCCGGCGTCGCTGTCGTTGCGCGCGACGATGACGTCGGTCTCGTAGCCGGCAAAAACGAGATCGAGATCGCCGTCGCGGTCGAGATCCCCGAAGGCCGCGCCAAAATGCACCCCCGGATGGGCCAGGCCCCACGCGGCGCCCCGCTCCGCGAAACGCAGGTCGCCGAGATTCTGATACACCAGCGTCCGCTGCGCCAGCGGGGGCGTGGACTTCCAGAGCTTCGTCCGGGCGGCCAGGCTTTCCAGCGCCGAGGTCCGCGTCACCACGTCGGCATGGTCGAGTTCGCGCACCATGCCGGTGGTGAAAAACACGTCGAGGCGGCCGTCGTTGTCCAGGTCCTCCATCCGCACCGACCACGTCCAGTCCGTGGCGTCCAGGCCGGCGAGGAAAGCCGCCTCCTGCATCAGGCCGGTGCCGGTGTTGAGGTAAAGCGCGTTGCGCATGAACTGCGGCGCCGCCTCGGGATTGGTGCTGTTCTCCATCAGGCCGGCGCGGATCTTCGCCATGCCCCGGTGATCGGCGCTCCGCGACGTCCGTGCCATGTCGGCGACCAGCAGGTCGACCCGGCCGTCGTTGTTGAGGTCGCCGAGATCGGCGCCCATCGACGAATGCGGCGTGTGCGGGACCACGAAGCTCAGGACATTGCCGAAGGTCCCGTCGCCACGGTTGCGATACAGCTGGTCCGGATCCTTGAAGTCATTGGCGACGTAGATGTCGGGCCACCCGTCTTCGTCGAAATCCCACCACGTCGCGGAATGCCCCTGCGTCTTGCCGAAGAGTCCGGCCCGCTCGGTCACGTCCGTGAACGTGCCGTCGGCGTTCTGGTGCAGCATCCGGTCGCGTTCGCCGTAGGGATTGGCCTCCGCATCGAGCAGATTCGTCTGCAGGTAGAGGTCGAGGCGGCCGTCGCGATCGTAATCGGCGAAGCAGGCCATCCCGCTGGCGCTGACGACGTCGAGCCCCCGCTCGCGGGCGGCCTCGCGGAAGGTGCCGTCACCGCGATTGAGATACAAGAGGTTCGGCGCATTGAACCGCGTGACGTACAGGTCGAGGTGGCCGTCGTTGTTCAGGTCGGCCGCCGCCGCCCCTTGTTTCCACGCCTCCACCGGCCCGCCCACCCCGGCCCGGTCGGTCACATCCTCGAAGCGGAAGCCCCCGAGGTTGCGAAACAACCGGTCGGGTTCGGTTTTGCGCACGACAAACACGTCCGGCCAGCCGTCGCCGTCGAAGTCGCCGATCGCCACGCCGGTGCCGATCGCCCCAAGGCTGAACTCCCGGTAGCGTTCCGCCCACATCTTCGGATCGGCGTACAAGTTGGGGGCCGAGATCCCCGTCTCGGTGGCCGGCATGGGCTGGAAAAGCGTCGAGCCCGCGGGGCCGGAACGGGGCGCGAGTTCCACCCCGCTCAGCGGCGGCCTGGCGGGCTCGGCAGCCGACGCGCGCGCGGCGGGAGAAAGCATCGGCGCAGCCAGCAGGGCCGCGGTCAGGTACAGCCGGGAAACCATGGGGAGGGACAGGGGAGCGGGAGTGTTGCGGTCGATACGTCGGGGGCAAATCGTTTCCGGGTCACCGCCTGCTCTCTCGTTAGGGCAGGTTTCCGCTTTTCCGTTCCGACCGACCGCCGCAGGCTGCTCCTCCCACCCGCCGCGTCGTGCTCGTGCTCGTGCTCGTGCTCGAACCGCCCGATTGTCGATCACGATCACGAGCAAGAGCACGACAGGGAACCCCTGCTCCGTCCTCCGTCTCCTGCCCCCCCTCTGATGCGCCCCACCCTCGCCTCCCTCCTCGCGTGCGGCCTCCTGGCCGTATTCGCCGCCGGCTGCGGGCGGCAGCCGGCGCCGGCACCGAAGGTCGTGCTCCGCCCGCCCGGCCCGCCGCCGGCGTACCGGCCGCAGCCGATCGGCGCCCCGGTGGAGGGCAAACCCTGGATTGCGCACCTGAATCCGGTGGACTTCGACCGCGACGGGCTGATGGATCTGCTTGCCTGCGAGGCACAGCGAAACCAGGTCCTGTGGCTGCGGCAGTCCCCCCGCGGCACCTTTACCGAGCAGGTGCTCGCGGAGGGCATCGCGGCGCCGGTTCATGTCGAGGCGGTGGATATGAACGGCGACAGCCGGCTGGATCTGCTCGTTTCCAGCATGGGGGTGGTGTTCCCCAACAACGAGAAGATCGGGTCGGTGATCATCCTCGAGAATCACGGGCAGGAGCGCTTCACCCGGCACGTGATCGCGCAAAATATCGCGCGCGTGAACGACATCCGCGCCGGCGACTTCAACGGCGACGGCCGGCTCGACCTCGCGGTGGCGCAGTTCGGCTACACCCAGGGGGAAATCCGCTGGATGGAGAATCTCGGCGAATGGAAATTCAAGAGCCGCCTCCTGCTGAACCTCGCGGGTGCGATCAACGTGCTCATCGCCGATTTCGACGGCAACGCCACCCTGGACATTGCCGCCCTGGTCTCCCAGCAGTGGGAGGAGGTCGTGCTGTTCCGCAACTCCGGCACCGGCACGTTCACGCATCACGTGGTCTACGGTTCGACCAATGAGGACTACGGCAGCAGCGGGATCACGCTCTGCGACCTCAACCGCGATCGGCGGCCGGACATCCTCTACACGAATGGCGACGGCTTCGACTATGCGCAGCCGGGTTCCCGCCCGTGGCACGGGGTGCAGTGGCTCGAGAACCTGGGCGGGGGAAAATTCGCGTATCACCGGATTGGCGACCTGGGCGGGGCCTACAGCCCGGTGGCCGTCGACGTCGACGGCAACGGCGCCACGGATGTCGTGGCCGTGAGCGGCTTCAATTTCTGGAACGACCCGGCGTCGGTCTCGATGATGCTGTTCCAGAACGACGGCGCGATGAACTTCACGCCGCACGTGCTGGCGCACACGCCGACGCATCTGTTGTGCGCCGCCGCCGCCGACCTGGATGGCACCGGGACCCCGGTGCTGGTGACCGGCGGCTTTCACGCGTATCCGCCCTTCGCACAAATGAGCCGGATCACGCTCTGGCGCAGCGGGCAGGCTGGGCCGAAGACGGTCGAACGGCCCGCGGCCCCCGACCTCAAGGGGGCGGCGGACGAGTTGCGGCGGCGGATCGCGGCAGCCGACGCGACCCTGGCGGCCAACCCGCGCAGTGCGGCGGCGCTCGCCGAACTCGCCCAGCTCTATCATGCGAACGGTTTCCTGCCCCAGGCCGAGGCCGCCTACCGCGAGCTGCTTCGGTCCGATGCGACGAACCCCCGCTGGCCCCATCTGCTGGCGACGCTTCTCGCCGGCTTCGGCCGTCTCGATGAGGCCATTCCACTGCTGCAACAGGCGGCGACGCTCGCGCCGGACTACCTGCCGGCTCGGCTGAAGCTGGGAGACTCGCTGATGAAGGCCGGGCGCCCGGACGAAGCCGAGGCGGCGTATCAAGCCATCGTGGCGCGCGAACCCGCGCACCCGTACGCGTTGCTCGGGCTCGCGCGCATCGATCTCGCGCGCGAACGCCTCACCGCGGCGCGCGAGAAGCTCTCCCGGGCGGCGGCGGCAGACCCGCGGTTTTTCGGCGCGCAAAGCCTGCTGACCAGCGTGTTCGAACAGCTGGGCGACGACGAGGCCGCGGCGCACGCCCGGGCCCGGGCCAATCAGGCCGGCCGGTTCAAGGAAGCTCCCGATCCCTGGGCGGATGCCCTGCTGGACCGTTGCTTCGACCTCTACCGGTTGCAGGTCGCCGCCGCCACCGCCAAGTCGACCGGAGAGCCCCGCGCCGCGCTGCCGTTGCTGCAGCGCGCGGCCGCCCTGGCGCCGCAGGACGCCACCACGCTGCGCCAGCTGGGTACGTTGCGGCTGGAGCTTCGCGACCTTGCCGGCGCCCGCGAACCGCTGGAGCAGGCGGTGGCGCTCGACCCCCGCGAGGCCGCCGGGTGGGTCACCCTCGCCTCCTGGCACCTGGCTTCCGGCAACGCAGGCGGGGCGCGCCAGGCGCTCGAGACCGGCCTGCCCCAGGTCGCGGACCCCGGCCCCATCCACGCGGAGCTGGGCGCGCTGCTGTTGCGGAGCCGGCAGGTCGCCGAAGGCATCACTCACCTGCAGGAAGCAATGCGGCGGAGTCCGGAGAAGCCGGAGATCGCCCGCGACCTGGTGGGAGCGTTGTTCGAAGCGGGCCGGCCGGCCGAGGCGGCGACAACGCTGCGGCATTCACTGTCGTTATACCAGGAATACGCGCCGCTGCTGGTGCAGGCCACGCGCCTGGGCATCATGGAAAAGGACCCCGCCGCTGCGGCTGCCTTCCTCCGCCGGGCCGAAAAGGCCGGCGCCTCGCCCGGCGAGCTCACGCGCCTGGCCGCGGACTATCGTCGCCAGTTTGGGATGTCACCCGATTGAGACATTTTACTCTCAGCGGGTGGGCGCCCGGCTGCGCCGGGATTTGAGATTTGAGATTTGAAATTTGAGATACGGCGACCTTCGCCGCCGATTCCCGCCTTTCCGCCTTTCCGCCTTTCCGCCTTTTCCGCCACCGGCCCTCTGGCCGACCGGCTGCGCCGGGATTTGAAATTTGAGATTTGAAATTTGAGATACGGCGACCTTCGCCGCAGCTGCAGCATTTCAGCCTTTCAGCCTTTCAGCCTTTCAGATTTTCAGCCCTTTCCGCCTCTGGCCCTCTGGCCCTCTGGCCCTCCGGCCCTCTGGCCTTCCGGCCTTCCGTCCCCCGGCCCTCCGGCTGCCGCCATGAGGCTATAACGGCGTCTATTTTTTCCCGGCCGCGGGATTTTCATTGGCTCCGGCCCGCACCTGGCCTGAAACGATACTGTCGTTTTCGTAGTTTTCGCCAAATCCCCAACTCCACCGTCACCGTGCTCACCAACCTGCTCATTGCGGCCGCCGTCGTGGTCGGCCTGCTCGTGGCGTTCGCGTCACTTTTCTGCATCCGCAAAATCCAGCCAGGCCGGGCCGGCGTGAAGACCGGCTGGGGCGGTGTGAAGGTCGCCTTCGACTGGATGATCCGGGTGCCGATCGTCCAGACCTTCCACGTCGTGGACATCTCGGTGAAGAAGCTGGAGATCACCCGCAAAGGGAAGGACGGGCTGGTGTGCCGGGACAATATTCGGGCCGACATTACCGTGGCGTTCTACATCCGCGTCGAGGCCACCGAGGAAAGCGTGCGGAAGGTCGCGCAAATGCTCACGCCCGAGCGGGTTTCCGACATCGATCAGCTGCGCGAGCTCTTCGAGGCAAAATTCTCCGAGGCGCTCAAGACGGCGGGCAAGCAGATGGAGTTCCACGAGCTCTTCACGGAACGCACGAAGTTCCGCGACCAGATCCAGGTCACGATCGGCAAGGACCTTGATGGCTTCCTGCTGCAGGACGTCGCCATCGACTATCTCGAGCAGACCCCCCTCGACCAGCACGACCCGAACAACGTGCTGGATTCCGAGGGCATCAAGAAGATCACCGAGATCACCCAGCGCGAACGGGTGCTCGCCAACGAGTTTTCGCAGCGCTCCCAGGTGCGCATTGAACGTGAGAACGCCGACGCCGACATCGCCAAGCGGGAACAAACCCGCCGCAACGAGGAGGATGCCGCGAAGCAGAACCGGGCGATGACCGAGGTGAAGGCCAACGAAGAGGCGGAGACGCGCAAGGTCATCGAGGCGCGGCGGCTCGAAGTGGAGGCCAAGCGGCTCGAGACCGATGAGGCGATCCGCCTGCGCACGGAGGACATGAACCGCTCCGTCCAGGAACGGGAGTTTACCGTCCGCAAGGAAAAGCAGCGCCTGGAGCAGGAGGCGCAGCAGGAGGGCGAGGAGGCCCGCGTCCGGCGGGAACGCTCCGTCGCGCTCGCCGACATGGCCAAGGAGACCCAGATCGCCGAAGCCGCCGTTGAGGTGGAGCGCAAACGCGCCGTGGTGGTGGCCGAGCAGAAGGCCGTGGTCCAGCAGCAGGAGGAAAAGACCAATATCGAAGCCCGCATGACCGCCGAGCGCGTCCGCGAGGTCACGTTGATCGAGGCGGAGATGAACGCCAAGCGCGACCAGGTGGAGAAAGTCGTCGCCTCCGAAGCCGCGCGCGATGCCGAGCGCAATCGCTCGGAGGCCGAGAAGATCAAGACCATCGTCGCCGCGGAGGCGGCGCGCGAGGCTGCGTTGCGCGAAGCCGAGCGACTGCAGACGCTGGCGGAGGCGGAGGCCCGGGCGGCGGAAAAGCGTCGCATCGCCATGGAGCAGGAGGCCGAGGGCATCGCCGCGCGCGACGCGGCGGCCGGCCTGGCCGAAGCCAAGGTGATCGTCGCCAAGGCGAGCGCCCGCAAGGCTGAGGCCGCCGCGATCCAGGAGGTGGGTCTCGCCGAGGCCCAGGTGCTGAAGGCGAAAGGTGATGCCACCGCCGGCGTCACGGAACTGCAGGCGCAGGCCGAAGCCGAGGGCACCAAGGACAAGGAACTCGCCGCCGCCGCCGGCATCGAGGCCCGGGGCGCCGCCGAGGCGAAGGCGATTCATCAGAAGGCCGATGCGATGCAACGGCTGCACGCCGCCGGGAAGGAACATGAGGAGTTCAAGCTCCGGCTGGCGAAGGAGCGGGACGTCGACCTCGCGTCGATCCATGTGCAAAAGGACATCGCAGAGGCGAACTCCCAAATTGTCGGCGAGGCGCTCAAACACGCCAAGATCGACATCGTCGGGGGCGAGAACGACTTCTTCGAGAAGATCGTCCGCGCCGTCACCCACGGGAAGTCCGTCGACCGGATGGTGCGGAACAGCGAGACGCTCACCGACATCAAGACCACGTTCTTCAACGGCGACCCCGAGCACTTCAAATCGCAGTTGCGCCAGTGGGTCGCGGATTTCGGCATCCCGACCGAGGACGTGAAAAACCTGACCATCTCGGCGCTGCTCGCCCAGCTGCTGGCCGGCACCAGCGACGACGCGAAGAAATCCCTGCTGATGGGCGCGCTGTCGCTCGCCAGGAAGCACGGTTTGTCCGAGGTCCCGGTGGCGGCGGTGGTCTCCGACGGCACGACCCCGCGCTCCTGAACGGGCGCGCCGCGCTGAGCGTTCAACGCCCCGACGCACCCCGATGGCTTCACCTTCATCCGCCCCCGCACCGGATCCGGCGCAGACCGACGCGCCGGTGCTCGGCAGCGCGACGTACGAGGTCATCCGGCAGCGGCTGGCCACCCAGGGGGAGGACCTGCGCGCCCGGATCCACCAGCTCAACGCCGCCCGGCAGGACGTCTTTGGTGCGATCGAATCCAAGCTGCTGCGCTCCGACCGGATCACCACCAGTCACAACTGTCTCCCCCGGGACATGGTCCAGGTGGGCGACGGCTGTTTCCTGTTCGGCTTCAATGTGCACCTGGGCCTGAAACAGGAGCCCGCCCCGACGGATATTTTTGCACTTTACCGACGGGACAACGAGACGGGCGCATTCAAGGAGCAGCCGCTTGAGCTGATGGAGGACAAGGCCTTCCAGACCGACTTCGCCCGGCTGCATCAGGTTTACGTCAAAGCGCAGTTCACGAAATTCTCAGTCGTGGAGCGCGACCTCTACGCGGTGTTTCAGATTGGCAGCGGCGCCAGCGACATCTCGGTGTTCAAATGGACGTGGACCCGGGGCGGATTGCAGTACGTCGACGGTCGCTCCGAGTCGGAATACCGACGGGTGGGCTTTCCGCCCACCCACGAATTCCGATGGCAGACGCCGACGCGCGACGCCTACCGGTACGGCACCCACCCGCACGTCTCGATCGAGGACCGGGTCTTCGTCGAATGCGTGGGCGGCACCCTGACCGTGAAGGTGGAGGATAATACCGACACCGGAGAAGGCATCTTCAACGAACCGGTCGACGAGCCGAATCAAAAGGTCGACGACGCGGAGATCAGCTATGCGCTGGTCGAGCACGTGATCGTCCTGCGCATCCGGCCGTACAAGGAGAAGCAGTCGCGTTTCCTGGTCTTCAACGAAAAGCAGCAGACGGTGGTGCGCGTCGATTCCATCGGGCAGTCCTGCGCGCTCCTGCCGGAGGCCCACGGGCTGATTTTTCCGGACGGCTATTATCTGGCAACGGGCGAGTTGAAGCGCTTCGACAGCCGCGAGAAGGATCTCGTCCTCGAGCGCGTGATTCATGCGCCCAACGGCGAGGACTCCCTCTATGTCTTCTACGGTCGCGGCAGCGGCGACTATGTCCTCCTGCCCTACCGGCTGATCGAGCAGAAGGTGGAGGAGCGCATCGCCTGTCACGGATTCTCCCTCTTCCCCGACGGCCAGCTCGTGCTTTTCCGCGCCGAGTCGGAACCGCAGAAACACCATACGATCCAGCTGCGCCAGACGCCCTTCCACGAGCCCGGCCGGGAACCGCCGGGCCGCCGCGACACCCACCTGTACCAGGTCGGAAACAAGGAGGTGGTGCGCTGCCTGGCCGAGTGCCACGAGGTGTTGTCGCTCGCACTGCGCGAGCAGCCATACCCGGACCTCTACGCCGATGTGGTGAAGCGCTGCGTCGCGATCGCCGATGCCTATCCGTGGATCCGCCACCCCGAAGCGGGCGGCCTGGAGGGTGCCTTGCGCCAGGTACGGGAGACGGCGGAGAGGGCGGTGGAGGAGTTTGACAAGGTCCGGCGGCTCCAGCGCGAAGCGCAGCAGCGCGTCGCCGAACTGCGCCGGCGGGTGGAGGAACAGCTGCAGGTCGTCCGTCGCTCGGGCTTCCGCACCCTCGACGAATTCGTGCAGTCACTCGGGGCCCTGCGCCAGCTGCGCGGGGAAGTCATCACCGCCCGGGACGGCCAGTACGTGGACTCCCCGGCGCTCGACCGGCTCGAGGCGACGCTGGTCGGACAGACCGAAGAGCTCGGCCAGCGGTGCGTCGGGTTCCTGCTGCAGCCGGCGGCGCTGGAGCCGTATCGCCGGAAGGCGGACGACTTTCTCTCGGGCGTGGAGCAGGTCGCGAAAACCGCGGACGGCCGGAAGCTGGAAAAAGCCGCGGCCACCGTGGGCACGGAGCTCGAGTTGCTGACAGAGGTGGTCAATGGCCTGAAAATCCAGGACGCAACGGAGGCCACCCGGATCATCGACGGCATCACCGCCATCTATGCCACGCTCAACCAGGTGCGGGCCGCGCTGAAAAACCGTTTGCAGAGCCTTGGTGCCGCCGAGAGCGCCGCGCAATTCGCCGCCCAGATGAAGCTGGTGAGCCAGTCCGCCGGCAGCTACCTCGAAGTCGCCGACAGCCCGGCCAAATGCGAGGCCTACTTGAGCCGGTTAAGCGTCCAGCTCGAGGAGATCGAGGGAGCGTTCGCCGACTACGAGGAGTTCGCCGTCCAGATCGCCGAGAAGCGCACCGCGCTTTACGAGGCGTTCGAGCAGCGCAAGGTGGTCCTCGTCGAGCAGCGGAGTCGCAAGACCACCGCACTTTTCAGCGCGGCGGAACGCGTCCTCAAGTCGGTCCAGCACCGTCTGGCTACGCTGACGAGCGTGGAGGCAATCAACGCGTATGTCGCCTCCGACCTGATGGCGGCCAAGGTCCGTGACATCGTCGGCCAGCTGCTGGCGCTCGAAGACACGGTCAAGGCCGACGATCTGCTCAGCCGGCTCAAGAGCGCGCAGCAGGACGCCATCCGACAGCTGAAGGACCGGCAGGATCTTTTCCAGGGCGGGGATGGACTCATCCAACTGGGCCGGCACCGGTTCAACGTCAATGCCCAGCCCCTCGAATTGACGGTGGTGAATCGCGAGGGCCTGCCGCATCTGCACCTGACGAGCACCAAGTTCTTCGAGCCCATCGCCGACCCCGCCTACCTCGCCACCCGCGATGCCTGGGAGCAGGAGACCGCGGCCGAGTCGCCGGCGCTTTATCGGGCCGAATATCTGGCGATGAAATGGCTGCAGGCCGCCGCGTCTCCCGCCGCGATTGCCGAGACTGCCGCCGAGCCCGAGCCGGCCCGGCTTTCCCGTATCCAGGAGTTCATGGCCGACCGTCACGATGAGGGGTACGCCAAGGGCGTGCACGACATGGATGCGGCCCGGATCCTTGGCGTGCTGGCTGCGGCTCACATCGGGCTTGGGGCCGCCCGCTTTCATCCGGCCGCCCGGGGCTGCGCGGTGGTGTACTGGCAGCGATTCTGCCCGCCGCCGGTCCGGTCGCTGTGGGACGCGAAGCTCGCGGCGTTCTCGGCGCGCAACCGCGTCTTCCAAAGCGCGCCCGCGCAGACGCGCTACATCGCGGAACTGCAGCGCCTGTTACGCGATTTCGCCTCGGAGACCGCGCTCTATCCGGCAGACCTCGCAGACGAGGCGGGCGAGTACCTCTTCGTCGAACTCACCCAGGGACGGCCCTTCAGCCTGACCCGCGAGGCGGAGGAACTCATCCGCGGCTTCCGTGCCCATCTGACCCAGAAAGGCAGCGAGCGGGAGTTTCTCGCCGCCCGGGAAACCCTGCAGGAGCACCCTGCCAGCGAACTTGAGCTGGTCCGCGACTGGCTGGCGGCGTTTGTGGAGACCGCCCCCGGCACCGCCGGCTACCTCGAGGAGGCCGCCGCCTTCGTGTTCGGCGGCGAAGGCACGCCCCGGGCGCCCGTCTCCGCGCCGGCAGCCACCAGCCTCAGCGGGATGAAGGGCAGCCATCCCCGGCTGAGTCAGGGGGTGTATGCGTTCGACTATCTGGACCTCAAGTCGCGGTTTGAGCGGCACGAGCGGGAGGTCGTACCCCGCTTCGTGGCGTATCACCGCCAAAAGGACGACTTGCTCGCGCGCGAACGGACGAAGCTGCGGCTCGCCGAGTTCCGGCCGCGCGTGCTGACCTCCTTCGTCCGCAATCAGCTCATCGATGAGGTGTATCTCCCGCTGGTGGGCGACAACCTGGCAAAGCAGATCGGCGCCGCCGGAGCGGGCAAGCGCACCGATCTGATGGGCCTGCTCCTGCTAATTTCCCCTCCCGGCTATGGCAAAACCACCCTGCTGGAGTACGTCGCAGCGCGGCTCGGTCTGATCTTCGTCAAGATCAACGGCCCCGCCTTGGGGCACACCGTCACCTCGCTGGATCCCGAGGAGGCGCCGAATGCCTCCGCCCGCGAGGAACTCCACCGTCTGAACCTCGCCCTCGAGATGGGTGATAACGTGATGCTGTGCGTCGACGACATCCAGCACTGCAGTCCTGAGTTTCTGCAGCGCTTCATCTCGTTGTGCGACGGGCAGCGCAAGATCGAGGGGGTCTGGCGGGCCCAGCCACGAACGTACGATCTGCGCGGTCGCAAGGTGGTGGTGGTGATGGCAGGCAACCCGTACACCGAGAGCGGGCAGAAGTTCAAGATCCCCGACATGCTCGCGAACCGCGCGGACACGTACAATCTGGGCGATATCATCGGCGGCAGCGAGGCATGGTTCAAAGCCAGCTACCTCGAGAACGCCGTGACCTCGAACCCCGTGCTGGCGCCCCTTGCGAACAAAAGCCAGAAAGACATCCGCGTCTTCATCCGGGCCGCCACGACGGGGGAACGTCTGCTCGAGGGCCTCGAGGCGAGCTACGCGGCGCCGGAGGTGGAGGAAATCCTGTCTGTCCTGACGAAGCTGGTCCGCGTGCGCGACATCGTCCTGAGGGTGAACCAGGAGTACATCCACTCCGCAGCGCAGGCGGACGAGTTCCGCACGGAACCCGCTTTCCGGCTGCAGGGTTCCTACCGCAACATGAACCGCCTCGCCGAAAAGATCGTGCCGATCATGGACGAAAACGAGGTCCGTGCCCTGGTGATGGACCATTACCGCGGCGAGTCCCAGACGCTGACTACAGGAGCGGAGGCCAATTTCCTCAAGTTGAAGGAACTGCTCGGCGTCCAGTCTCCGGCGGAAAAAGTCCGCTGGGAGGAGATCAAAACGACCTTCCGCCGCCAGCAGCTCGTGCGTGGGACCGACCAGAACGATCCGATCGGCCGCGTCGTGGGGCAGCTCACCGCCTTCCACGCCAGTTTGCAGGGGATCCAGCAGACTTTGGAGCAGCGGCTCGGGGGTGGCGCAGCACTCAAAGTCGACCTCAGCTCATTGACCGAGGCGATCGGTGGACTGAAGGCGTCCGCGGCAGCCGCAGCCGTCCCCGCGCCCACGGCCGCCGCGCCAATCGATCGGGCGCCGGTGGAAGGCGTGTCCCCCGCCCTGCTGCGGTCCACGCTCCAGGAACTGGCCTCCACGCTGCGCGAGATGTCCGACCGCGGCGACAACGCCCCCACGACCCGGAAGATCGACCTGCTCTGGCATGAGGTGGAGGCGATCCGCACCACCCTCGCCCGGCTCAAGGCGCTCACCGACCAGCGGAGCCAATATCTCGACAATGCCGGCCAGATGCTGGCGGCCCGCGCCAAGGAGGGCACCTTCGCCATCGAACTGACGCAGGAAATGCTCACCAACGAGCGCGCCTTCCTCGAGAGCTTCCAACGCGCCTTCACCGCGGGCCCGCCACCCGAGGACAACGCTCCCCCTCAAGCCTGAAGCCATGAAACGAATCTCGGACAAGGTGCAGCGGCTCGGCCAGAGAGCCGCCCAGGTCAGGCAGACCATCGAAAGCCTGCCGCCGAAGCTGACCCACATGCGCTCCGCCGTGGCAAACACCACGCTGGAGGTCCAGAAACTTCGCAGCGAGATCATGACCTCCGTCGGCACGCTGCGGGCCGAAAACGATGATCAGCTGATTGCCGCGCTGCGCGAGATCGATGGCGGAAAGGAGACCCTCGCCGCGGCCGGCTGCTCCGTGGGCACCGTGGATCTCGACCTCGGTCCCACGCGCAAGCTCGTCGTCCGCCTGTGGCGCTCCGGCCGGGTCTCCGGTCCCGCGTTGCGCGGCCTGCTCGAGGCGAACGCCGACAAACCCGCCCTCAAGTCGTTGCTCATCGCCCTGCAGAAAGCCGACGAGCTTACGGCCCGCGTCGATCTCCAGCATCTGGTCCACAATCGATTGACGGTGGAAATCGGTCTCGTGCCCTCGGTCAGGATCGGTTGGGGCGACGACGAGTTCCCCGGCAGCGAACTCACGACGGAGCCTTCCGTCGTGCCGGCCGCACCGTCGCAGCCGTCTGAGCCCGCTGCGGTGGGGGTGAAGGCGCCGGCGCCGTCATTTTTCGAGCCGCGGCCTGCGTCCCCCGCCACGACACCGCCTGGCATCGTTACGACACACGCGCCCGACGCGATGGTGTCGCCGGTGGTCGCCGTCCCCGCGGCGGCGGATGCCGCTCCGGCCCCACGCGCCGCCCGATGGAGCGCGTCGGCACTCGATCGTTTCAAGAAGATGCCTCCGGTCTGAGGCCACCTGGCCGACCGGCTGCGCCGGGATTTGAGATTTGAGATTTGAAATGCGAGATACGGCGACCTTCGCCGCCGATTCCGCCTTTCAGCCTTTCAGCCTTTCAGCCTTTTCCGCCTCTGGCCCTCCGGCTCCCGGCTGCGCCGGGATTTGAGATTTGAAATTTGAGATACGGCGACCTTCGCCGCAGCTGCAGCATTTCAGCCTTTCAGCCTTTCAGATTTTCAGCCCTTTCCGCCACCGGCCCTCCGGCCCTCTGGCCCTCCGGCCTTCCGGCCCTCCAGCCCCTCCGGCCTTCGTTACAGTTTCAACACCTTGATGCTCCCGTTGACGGTGCTGGCATCGATCGTGCTGCCGCCGCCACCAATCGTGCCGCGGATCTGCCGGCGGCTGGTTTTGCCGTTAAGCTGGATCGGAAAGTCGCACTCGACGTGGCCATTGACGACCTCGGCGTCGAGGGTGGCCGCAAAATCGGCGGGGAGCCGCAGGGAAATCCCACCGTTGACGGTTTCGGCCTCAACCTTCGCCGCCGCCGCCAGGGATTGGAATTCCGCGTCGATTGAACCGTTGACCGTTTCAAAAGAGGCGTGACCGCGCACTCCTTTCGCCGAGACCCGGCCGTTGACGGTCTCGACCTTCATCCGGCCCGTCACGTTCTCGACGCTGACATTGCCGTTCACCGTCTCCACCAGGGCGAGTTCCGAGCCCGTGGGCACGGTGATGGTCAGATTCACGGCCGCCCGAATGGTATTGCCACTCCCGAACCACCCGCCCTTCCGCTTCGGCAGCTTGACCTCGACCCGCGCGCGTTCCGGCAACGTTTCGATTTTCATCTGAATGGCTGCCAGTTCCTCAGCGCTGGCCGCCTTCTTTTCGCCGACAATTCGGATCTCGTTCCGGTCCCAGGTGAGCACCTTCACGGTTCCGTTCACATTCGAAACGGAGAGCTGGCCGTCCGCATTGAAGGGCGCGGTTTGGTCAATCGGCTCCCGGTGGGAATAAGAGTCAGCGCGGGCCAGGCCGACGAGACTGGTGAAAGCGACAAGGCAGATGAGCAGGGATTTCATGGCGGTGTGGATCGCGACGTGGTGCGACCCCTTGAGAACCCCGGTCGGCCGTGAAAGTTACACCCAAGTTTCGGCTCGCCCACTCAGCAGCCAAGGCATTCCGCGTAAACGCGGGACAACCTACGCAACACCAGGCGCCCTTGGGTACGTTGTGCCGCCTTCAGGCGGAAGGTTTGGCGACGCGCTACGGCCCGCCAGCCACCGCGAGCAAAGCCTCCAACTGGAAATACGCTGCAATCTTTGCCTCCGGCACGGGCTGACCCTGCAGCCGGCGAAGCAGGGAAAGCCGGTTGATGAGGTGCTTGATGTTCCCCGCCGCCAGATCGTTCTCCTTCAGGGCGGTCGCCGCATCATGCACCGGGGTGATGCGGGCATAGTTGGCCACATCACCCGCCGTGATCGCCTCCGTTCCGGCGAAGGCGTAAACCGAGGCGATGTTGGCGACCTGCTCGGCCCTGGCCGGATCGCGCAGGAAGTTGACCGCCCGGAACCAGGCCGTGAAGAACCGGCGCGCGGTCGCGTCATCCAGCGCCCCCACCCGCGCGGCGAACCCTTCGGGCGACACCCCCGGGAAGTCCGCGGTCGTGGCCACGGTCCGGGCGCCGGCTGACTCCACCCGCGACGCCCAAGGCTCGTTGATCACCACGACATCCACCTTCCCCTCCCGGAAAAGCTCGAGCGCCTTCTCCTGCTCCGGCACTTCGATGATCGGATACTCCGCCAGGGTAAGCTGCTCCTTCGCCAGCGCCTCGCGCAGAAAAAGCATCAACGCGCTGCCACGGAGGTAAACCGCGATGGGACGCCCCTTCAACTGCGCCAGATTCCGACCGTTGCGCACCAGCAGCTTGTCCCCGCCGTGCGACCAGTCGGTCTCCCCGAGAATGGCGATCGGAGTGCCCTTCAATGCCAGATCAACCCACGTGGCCAAACGATCGTATCCCACATCCACCTCGCCGGCGGTCACGGCCGCGATGACCTCCTGACTGGTCTGGTAACCACGCAGTTCCACCGACAAGCCGGCGTCCCGCCAGTACTGCTGATCCTCCGCGATCCCCAGCGGAACGCAGGCGTAATAATGGGTATAGGCAATGCGAAGCGGCCGTGCCGGCGCCGCACTCACGGCCGCGGCCGGCACGACCCACCCACACACAAGCCAAAGCAGCATTCGGGAAAACAGCGGGACCATGATGGAGTTGGTCGTAACCATGCCCCTGCCCACGCCAACCCGCGGTTCGTAACGGGTCGGTTAGGGTTTCTGGTTTCTAGTTTCTAGTTTCTGGTTTCTAGTTTCTGGTTTCTGGTTTCGACGTCACAACCAGAACGAGAAACTGGAAACCGGACGTCAAAGCCCGTACCGGCGGGGATCGAAGCCACGGGCCCGCAGGGCGTCGGCCAGCGCTTTCAGGTCAAGTTTGGCGCCCGGCTTGATCTGATTGGCGCTGAACCACCCTTGGTTCATTTCCAGCGGAAACCTGATCGCCGCACTCCGCGAACGCACCGGCGACTCGTCGAACGGCTGCATCGGATACACCTCCCGCAGCACCCCTTCGCCATCGAAGAACCCGATATCCAGCGGCGTTGGCGTGTTGCGCATCCAAAAGCTCATCGCCTGCGGACGCGCATAGATGAACAGCATCCCCTCGTCGGGGCCGAGATCCCGCCGGAACATGAGTCCCCGCTCCTGCTCGGTATCCGAGACCGCCAGCTGTAGTCGGACCGGCTTGTCGCCGACTTTGACGGTGAAAAAGTGCGACGCCGGGGCCACCGCCCGGGCGCCACCCGACGCCGAGGTCTCCTTGGCGCACGCTCCCAACCCGCCCGCAAGAACCGAGCCCAGACCAAGAAGGAAAACCAGAACGCTCCGTCGCATCCTCCACCCGTACGTGACCTCGTGAATGAAGGGAAGACCGGAACTCACCGGCCCGGATGAGCATGCCGCCCGGCAGTGGACGAGCGGCAGGAGGGGATGGCGCGGGCCAGGGCGGGGATGTTTTTTCCCTTTCAACGCCGGGCGGGGCGCCGCAGGGTAAGTCATAACACCAATCGTGCCCGTGCCTGCCGCCAAACTTCCTCCTCCCCTGCTGTACGCTGACACTGAACGCAGCACCGATCCCTTGTACTTCGGCCGCGTGGGGGTTCCGGACGCGTTTCTGGCCTTCGGCTGCCGGGGCAGGAAGTACGCGATCGTCAACGCCCTGGAGTTCGGCCGCGTCAAACGCACGTCGGCGTTTGATGTGGTGCTCCCGTTGGAAGAGTACGTCCAGCGCGCCCGCACCGCCTGGCCGCGGAAGGCGATCACGACGGCGGAGGTCATGGCGATTGTCGCGCGCGAGCTGAAACAGACTGCCTTCACCGTCCCGGACGACTTCCCGGCGGGCCTGTACCAGAAGCTGGTGAAACTCGGCCTCAAAATAACCATCGCCGGCGGCATGCTCTTCCCGGAGCGGGAAATCAAGAACGCGGCCGAAGCGGCGCAGATCCGCGAAGGCAACCGCTGCAGCGCCCTGGGATTCGCGGCGGTCGAGAAAATCCTGCGGAAGGCAAAAATCCAGGGGCGCAAACTCATCCATCAGGGACGGCCGGTCACCAGCGAAAGTCTGAAGTTTGCCGTGGAAGTGGCGTGCCTCGCCGCCGGCGCCGTCTCCTCCAACACGATCATCGCAGGGGGGGACCAGGGCTGCGATCCGCATGAGCGCGGCTCCGGGCCCATCCATCCGCACGAGCTCTTGATCGTCGACATCTTCCCCCGCGTACAGGCGACCGGGTATCACGGCGACATGACGCGGACATTCCTCAAGGGTCGCGCGTCGGACCAGCAGCGGGCATTGGTGGACGCCGTGCGCGCCGCGCAGCAGGCCGCGCTGAAAACCATCAAGGCGGGGGTCAACGGACGGGACGTGCACGCGCAGTGCGTCGCCGTGTTCACCGAACGCGGCTACGAAACCAAGCGCACCGAAAAAGGCGCGGTCGGCTTCTTCCACGGGACCGGGCATGGGCTCGGGCTGGCGGTGCATGAGCCGCCGCGGATGAATGCCGTGGTCGACTATGCCCTGAAGGAGGGCTCGGTGGTCACGGTGGAACCGGGTCTGTATTATCCCGGCATCGGCGGCTGCCGCATCGAAGACGTCGTGCAAGTAACGAAGTCCGGCGTCAAAATGCTCTCCGACTACCCCTACGATTGGGAAATCAAGTAAGGGGAAAGTGAGAGTGAAAGTGAAAGTGGCCCAATCCAACTTCACTCCCACTTTCACTCTCACTCTCACTTTCACTCTCACTTTCACTTCTTGAAGTCCTTACCCTCTCTGCTGAAGAAAATCGCCGGGCTGCGGATCCTTGTGGTCGGGGATGTCATGCTCGACCACTACATCTGGGGCGACGCGACCCGGATCTCCCCGGAGGCCCCCGTGCCGGTGGTGGACATCGCGCGCGACAGCTGGACGGCAGGTGGCGCGGCCAATGTCGCCCTCAATATCGCCTCGCTGGGCGCGAAGGGTGTCGTGGCCGGGTTCATCGGCGACGATGAAGCCGGCGAGAAACTCCGCGAGATCCTGCATGCCCGGAAGATCGCGACGGTGCCGACTCCGGGGAAGGCCCCGACCATCCTCAAGACCCGCGTGATGGTGCAACACCAGCAGCTCTGCCGACTGGATCGCGAGGCGGCACCGGATGCGTACCGGCTCGAGGCCGCGGCAGCGGAGGAACTTCTCCGCAGCGAGATCAAACGCTGCGATGCGGTCATCCTCTCGGACTATGCCAAAGGCATTCTCGACGATGCCGTCGTCGACCGGGTGACGGTCCTCGCCCGCTCGGCCGGCAAGCTGGTGGCGCTGGATCCCAAGCCGAAGCGGCATCTGGCGTTTCATGGTCTTGACCTGATCACCCCGAACAAGCGGGAGTCGCTCCAGCTGGCCGGCATGGAATGGACACCCCACACGCCGTTCCCGGCGGCCGAAGTCTGCGCCCGGCTGCACCAACGGTATGCGACGAAGCATCTGGTGATCACGCTCGGCGAGGACGGCATGCTGCTCAGCTCCTACGGCAAAATCGTGACCACCATTCCCACCGCGGCCCGGGAGGTTTACGACGTTTCCGGCGCCGGCGACACCGCGCTTGCCGGCCTCGTCCTGGCCCTGGCCGCCGGGGCACGGCTGGAGACCGCCGCGCATTTCGCGAACGCCGCCGCCGGCGTGGTCGTGGGCAAGCTGGGCACGGCCACGGTGACGCCCGACGAATTGCTCGCTTACGTACGCAAGTGAGGATGCGCCGCGCCCTGTTTCTGGATCGTGACGGCACGCTGATCCCCGACAAGCACTACCTTGCGGATCCGGCCGGGGTTGAGCTCATCCCCGGAGTACCCGAGGCGCTCCGGATCGCGCGGAAGCTGGGTTACGACCTGTTTCTCTTCACGAACCAGTCCGGCATCGGTCGCGGGCTTTACACCCAGGCGGACACGGAAGCGTGCAACCGCCGGATGGAGGAGTTGATCGCCGCGCCGGAGCCGCTCTTCACCGGGATCTGTATTGCCCCTGAAACGCCGGAACAACCCCAGGTGTACCGCAAGCCCTCACCGCGGTTCATCCTCGAGTCCATCGCCCGCTACAACCTGGATCCCAAAGCGTGCTGGATGATTGGCGACAATCTGGCCGACGTGGAAGCGGGGCAAAACGCCGGCATTCGACTTGGGGCGGTTTGCACCGGCAAGCACACGGCGGAGCAATGGGCGGCAAAGGGGATTCCCGGATTGGTGGTGCGTGAGACCTTGCTGGATTTCGTGCAGTGGCTGGCGACTCAGGACGTCGCGGGTGGCGAGTAGCGAGCATCCGGCCCCTGCGTGCCCGTGCTCGACCCCTCAATGTAGCGGGGAGCGCCAGCGAGACGATCCGCCTCTCCTGCTTCCGAGTCGTCGTCTCGCTGGCGC
>JAEWKR010000127.1 GCA_023457715.1 Verrucomicrobiota bacterium | reverse complement strand
CAACATCCAACATCCAACCTGGGGGGCAGCTACTCCGATGTAGCGAAGAGCGCCAGCGATTCGATGACTTGAAGCTGATCTCAAATCTCAAATTTCAGATCTCAAATCCCGGACCGAGCCTCCGTGTCCTCAGTGTCGGAGCTCTGTGCTCTCTGTGGCTACTTCGGAATCCAGGTCGAACATCGAACATCGAACATCGAACGAGTCCGCGGCTATCCGAACGTAGCGAAGAGCGCCAGCGATTCGACGACTGCCACCGATCTCAAATCTCAAATTTCAGATCTCAAATCCCGGACCGAGCCTCCGTGTCCTCCTTGTCGGAGCTCTGTGCTCTCTGTGGCTACTTCGGAATCCAGGTTGGACGTTGGACGTTGGATGTTGGACGTTCTGCCCGACATGCCCGCCCCTCGCGATCTGCCCATTTACGAACTCGAAGCCGCCGTCATCGGCTCCTTGCGGGCCCAGGGCCGGCTGATCGTCCAGGCGCCGACGGGTTCGGGTAAGTCGACGCAAATCCCGCAGATGCTCTGGCAGCATGGGCTGCTGGGTGAAAAGGGGCAGGTGGTGGTGCTGCAGCCGCGGCGACTGGCGGCGCGCATGCTGGCGAAACGGGTGGCGGAGGAGGCGGGCACCCGGCTCGGCGAAGGCGTGGGTTATCAGATTCGCCTCGAATCGCGGGTCAGCGACCGGACGCGCATCCGGTTCGTGACGGAGGGAATCCTGCTGCGGCAGATGTCGTTCGACCCGTCGCTCCCCGGCATCACGGCCCTGGTCTTCGACGAGTTTCACGAGCGTCACCTTTACGGCGACATCTCCCTCGCCCGCGCGCTCCAGATCCAGCGGACGCTCCGGCCAGACCTCAAGATCGTGGTGATGTCGGCGACGCTCGATGCCGGCGCGTTGCGGCAGTATCTCGCCCCGTGCGAGGTGCTGGTTTCGCAGGGTCGCAGCTTCCCGGTGCGCATCGAGTACCAGCCGAAGACGATCAACTTCGACCAGGAGCCGGTGTGGGACGTCGCGGCGCGCGAATGCGAGCGGGCCGCGGCGGCCAACGCGGGCGATCTGCTCGTGTTCATGCCCGGTGCCTACGAAATCGGTCGGACGGTGCAGGCGATCCAGGGGATGCGCGGGCTGCGCGAGTTCGTGGTGTTTCCCCTGCACGGTGAACTGCCCCCGGAGCAGCAGGACCGGGCGGTGGCGCGGCATGAGGGGCGGAAGATCATCGTGTCGACCAACGTCGCCGAAACGTCGCTCACGATCGAAGGGGTGACGGTGGTGATCGACAGCGGACTCGCGCGCATGGCCCGGTTCGACCCGAACCGCGGGATCAACACGCTGCTGATCGAAAGGATCTCGGCGGCAAGCGCGGACCAGCGGGCCGGCCGGGCCGGGCGGACGGCGCCCGGCGTGTGTGTGCGACTCTGGACGGAGCGCGAGCACGGGCTCCGCCCCCTGCAGGAGCTGCCGGAGGTGAAGCGGCTCGATCTGGCCGAAGTCGTCCTGACGCTGAAGGCCAGCGGGATTGACGATGTGTCCGGCTTTCCCTGGCTGGAGAAGCCGGATCCGAAGGCGCTGCAGCGCGCGGAGACGCTGCTCGCGGATCTCGGGGCATTGGCGGCGGGCTCGGAGGCAACGGGGAGCGCCAGCGAGACGACGATGCGGTCCGAACCGCAGATCGACTCGCTGGCGCTCCCCGCTACGCTGAGGATCACGGACATTGGCCGGAAGATGCTGCGGTTTCCCGTCCACCCGCGGTACGCCCGCATGTTTCTCGCGGCACAGGAGCGCGGATGCGTGCGGCCGATCGCGCTGATGGCGGCGCTGACGCAGGGACGCAGTTTCCTGATTCGCGGCGTCGACAAGCGGACCGAAGAGGCGCGTGAGGACACGCTGGGCGAGGAGCACGAAAGCGACTTTTTCCTGCTGATCCGGGCATGGAATTATGCGCGCCAGGCAGGATTTTCGCTGGAGGCGTGCCGCCGCCTCGGAATCCACGCCCAGGGCGCGCGTCAGGTGGGACCCTTGTTTGAGCAGTTCCTCGAAATCGCGGCAGGCGAGGGGCTGGATGTCTCCGAGCAGCGGGTCGACGGCGTGGCGGTGCGCAAGTGTGTGCTCGCCGGCTTTTCCGACCACCTGGCGAAGCGACTGGACGTCGGCACGCTCCGGTGTGAGCTGGTGCATGGCCGGCGGGGGGTGTTGGCGCGCGAAAGCAGCATCCAGAAGTCGCCGCTGCTGGTGGCGGCGGAGATCAGCGAGATCGAGGGCCGGGGCGGCGAGGTGAACGTGCTGCTGTCGCTCGCGACCGCCGTCGAGGAGGCATGGCTGAAGGAACTCTTTCCGGCTGATTTCCAGGACGCCCGGACCGTGGTGTACGACGAACAACAGAAGCGGGTGATGTCCCGCCGCGAGTGCCGGTTCCGCGACCTCGTCCTCGAGGCCAAGTCGAGCAATGATGACGCTCCGCTGGACGCAGCGGCCTCCCTGCTGACGAAGGAGGTGATGGCTGGGCGGCTGAAACTCGAGGCGTGGGACGACACCGTCGAACAGTGGATCGTCCGCGTGAACCGGCTGGCGGAGTGGTTTCCCGAGCTGGAGGTGAATCCGCTGACCGAGGCTGACCGCGCCACGCTGGTGGAGCAGATCTGCTACGGCGAACTTGGCTACAAGGACATCCGCGACAAGCCGGTGATGCCGGTGCTGCGCGACTGGCTCACGGCTGAACAGCTGGCCGTGCTGGACGAGTATCTGCCGGAGCGGCTCACGATGGGAAACGGCCGGCGTTCACGGCTGACCTACAACAAGGAGGGCCCCCCGATTCTGGCGGCCCGGATCCAGGAATTGTACGGAATCGACGGAAAATTCACCGTCGGCCACGGCCGGGTGCCGGTGCGCATCGAAGTGCTGGCCCCCAATCAGCGACCGATCCAAGTGACCGATGACCTGACGAACTTCTGGCGCGAGGTGTACCCGAAAATCAAACCCGAGCTCTCACGCAGGTACCCGCGGCATGAGTGGCGCTGAAAGAAAAGTTTCTCGTTTCTCGTTTCTGGTTTCTAGTTACCAAACGGCCGAAAAGCCCGAGCGCCACAGGGCCCGCGCCCGGTCCTCTCGTGCTCCGAACCTCGAAACTAGAAACCAGAAACTAGAAACCAGAAACTAGAAACCAGAAACTAGAAACCAGAAACTAGAAACCAGAAACTAGAAACCAGAAACCAGAAACCAGAATTCACCGGTACGTCACCCACAACAGTCTCAACAGCGTCGCCGCCGCCATGATCATGAAGATGGGGCGGACGAAGCGGGCGCCGCGGGTAATGACGAGGCCGGCGCCAATCCGGCCACCGAGCAGCTGGCCGGCGGCCATGGCGATGCCGGCGACGTAGTGGACGTTCCCCGCCAGGGCGAAGAGGGCGAACGAGGCCACGTTGCTGGTGGCGTTCATGACTTTGGTCAGCGCGGTTGCGCGACTGAAACTCTGGCCGAGCAACAGGACGAAGGCGATGGCCCAGAAGGAGCCGACCCCGGGGCCGAAAAATCCGTCGTAGAAGCCCAGCCCGAGCCCGAACGCGATGAAGAAGATGTGCCACGGGAGGTGGGCCGGCTGTTCCTTGATGCCGGCCGCCGGGCGCAGCAGCGTGTACACGAGGATGGCCGCCAGCATCCACGGCACGAGGCGGGCGAGGAAGTCTGAATCGAGTTGCTGGACGGCAAAGGCGCCGAGCAACGCGCCGGTGAGCGTCATGAGAATCCCGAGACGGCATTCGCGAAGGGTCACGGCTCCGGTGCGGAGGAAATGGACCGTCGCGGAGACGCTGCCGAAACTGGATTGGAACTTGTTCGTACCGAGAACCAGCGGAACGGGAAGCCCGAGGTTAAGCAGCGCGGGCACCGTGATCAGCCCGCCCCCGCCCGCGATGGCGTCCACGGTGCCGGCAATGAGTCCGACGAGAAAGAGGAGAGGAAAGTGCCACCAGAGGAGGTCCATTCGGGAGAGCGGTAGCGTTAGGCTGCAGGCTTTAGGCGAGAGGCGGAATCTTTCTCTTTCTCTTAATGTTACTCTTTCTCTGTCTGGGGTCGTGGTCGTGCCAAGCCGCCGCAAACGAGAGAAAGATAAAGATTAAGATTAAGAGAAAGACCGAAGGGCGTTTGACAGGGACAGGTCAAAAAAAGGCAGGCGACCGCGACGATCGGCGGATTGAGTATGTTGTCCCGCCTTTAGGCGGAAGGTTTGGCGTTGAGGCGGGTCGTTGAACCAAGGCATTCCGCCTAAAGGCGGGACAACGTGCTCAAGCAAAAGGGCAGGCCTTTCGACCTGCCCTTGCGGAAACTGAGCGATGACGGCGGGGTTCGAAGACCCCGCCCTACAGCCTACAGCCTACAGCCTACAGCCTACCGCTTTCCCTCCTTATTCAGCACGTGATCGGCGGCGAGGATGAGGAAGACGTAGTCGGAGGTCGGGTGGCCGAGGCAGTACTCGCCTTGCTGCCAGAGGAACGGCCAATCGAGCAACTCGGGGAAGTCCGGCCGGATCAGCGCGGTGCCGGAGGCGATACCGCCGGGGATGTAGGACCAGTCGGCGCGGTTGGTGCCGTAAGCGGTGGTCATCGACTTCGCGCCAACGCCGGAGACAAACGACACATTGTTCGGGCCGGGATGGCAGCCGAGGATGAAGTTGATCGCGTGCAGCATGTACTGCGCGGGGAAGATGTCCGGCGCGCCGGCGTGCAGGAAATACTGCTCCATGCCGAAGCGCTGAACCTCCCACGCTGCGCCCCAGATCCTGGGCTGATAAGGCAGACCGTAGGGCGTCTGCTTCTCCAACTCCTCGACCTTGGCGTGGTACTTGCGCAGGGCGGCGCGGATTTTTTCGCGATAAGCCTCGTCGCGGACCAGACCAAGCGAACGGGCGCCGAGCCATCCGACGCGCTCGACGTTCGCGGCGATGTAGTCGGCAGAACCAACGATCACGTCCGCGTACTTCTTCTCGCCGGTGGATTGGAACAGGTCGATCGCGGCGGTGAGCTTGGTCGCGGCGGCGTTGCTCCACGGCTTGGCGGGATCGGGTTTCGGCTCCTTCACGTTGATCCAGACCTCCTGCGCGATGCGGAGCGAATCGGCGGCGAGGGAATCGTTGAAGCCCTTGAGCACGCGGGCGGCGGCGGCGAGCGCGGCGGCCGCGCCGTACTCGTGCACGGCATTCTCCTCAGTGAAGACCCAGCGGTCGTCCGGCGAACCGGGCAGTCCGAGCCGCGGGAGATCGCCGATCTTCTTCTCCTCCTGGTCGCCGGCGAGGGCGGTTTCGGTGAGTACCTTGAGCGCCTCGGTCTTGTCGCCGGCGAACACCTGGTTGTCCGTCATGGTCGCGGCATCGCCGAGGTGCGTGTACTGCACGAGGGAGGAGTCCTGCAGCCCGCGATAGAGCCGGCCCAGCGAACGGTAGCTGGAGACGATCGAAAGCACGCCGTGCTCGACCTGTTGGAGAATGTCCTGCTTGCCGTCGGGGCGGTGGATATCCACATGGCGCGCCTGCTGGTCGATCGCGGTGTTGTCCAGCTCCGGCTGGAAGAGCTCGTGGGCCAGGGCGAGGCCGTGGATCGTCGCCGCCTGCGACTCGATCCGCAGGTCGTAGTCGCCGGCGTCGTGCCAGCCGCCGATGTTGGTGCCGGGCACGTGTTCCCCGGCCTGATACTTGGTGAGGGTGGACGGCGCCTGCACGTAGCCGTCGAAATGGTTGTGGCCGGGCGGCGCCATCCAGGCGTCATCCATGTGGCAGAGGCCGTGCCAGACCCGGTAATTGTCGCGCACCCGGACATGGCACATCTGGTTGGGGAGGAAGTATTCGATCGTCGGCTGCCAGACGCCGCGCTGGAAGACGCGCTCGTTGATCTGGAAGGCGTTCGAGCGCAGGTCGCCATACCCGATCACGTACATGCCCGGCTCGGTCACGGCGCTGAAGTCGTACTGGATGTAGCGATACCGCAGGAAGCGGCCCCATTCCCCGGCGGGACCCTCGCTCACCTTCTGCAGGCCCGCGCCGGTGGCGCGGTAGAGGACGACCGGCAGCAGCTCGGTTTCGTGCCGGTCGAGTTCGATGATGGCGCGCTTGGGCTGTTTCGGGTGATAACCCACCTGCGACACCTGGATGGTCGGGTCGGACTTGAAGTTGGCGAGGGCGTTGGGGGTCACGAGCCATTCGATGGCGTTCTTCGTCGCGCCGGCGGCAACGAGCGCGCGGACAACGTACCAGCCGTTGTTGTGCTGGGCGCGGCCGTCGAGCAGTTCCAGTTCGCCGCCCTGCACCGCCTCAATTGCCAGCCGCTGGCGGTCCGATTCAGGCGCGACGAGGAGTTTCCGGCCCCGTCCCAGCGGTTCCAGCTGGTATTCCCCGCCGGTGACCTGGCCGGGCCCGAGGGCCTGCCGGGGGAACGTGCCGAACGAGCCGCCGAGGGCGTAGGATTTGTCGAAGAGGATGCCCGGGTAGAGCTCGAAGTTGAAGCCGACCCGGCCGACCCAGGCGGCGGGCAGCGGCTCCTCGAGATCCACGATGATGCGGAACGCCTCGCCCGCCGGTTGGATCCGGATGTGGTAGGCGAGCTTGAGATCCGGATAAGTGATCGGGTTGAAGCCCTTGCGGTGCAGTTTTTCGTCGGGAAAGCTCATCCGCACGCTGATCTGGTTGGCGGCGCGATCGACGACCCGCTTGCCGACTGCGGGAATGGGCTGCCACTGACCGGGGGTGGGCGACAGCCGGAGGTCGCCATTGGTCGCGACCCGCTGGCCGTTCTGGATGATACCGACGCCGCCCTGGTGTCCCTCGGCGTAGAAATCGTGGGCGAGCATGACGTTGAGTCCGCGCATCTCCAGGTACTCCTGGTCATTGATGATGAGCTGGCGCCCGGCGGAAGGTTCGGCCGCGTGCAGCGCGCAGGTGGCGGCGACGGCGGCCGCAAAGCCGAGAAGGGTTCGTTTGGTCATTTGAAGGGGAAAGGACGCGTCCCGACGGTTCGGGGGGGAAAGACGAATGTGGCACCGAAAGGAGGCGCAGGTCTCAGCAAACGGATCCGCCGCCTTCCCGATGGCAAAGGGAAAATTGCGCTGCGCAGTTGAGCCGGGATGCGGGATGCGGGATGTGGGATGCAGGATCCGGGATGCAGGATGCGGGATGCAGGATGCGGGATGCGGGATGCGGGATCCGGGATGCAGGATGCAGACGTTAGCTGGCCCTTTGGTCTTTCTCTTAATCTTTCTCTTTCTCTCGGTTTGGAAAGCTCGTGCTCGTGCTCGGGATTGGGATTGGAGCCGCGTCGGCGAGCACGAGCACGAGCACGAGCACGAGCACGCGGCTGCGGAAGAGAAAGAGAATGATTAAGAGAAAGAGAAAGATCGGGGCAGGATCGTTCTCTCACTCGCCCCCCCATTACCTGAAATCATGGGAGGCTTGGGAGGGGATCGCGGCGGAGAGGGGGAGGGGCTCGATCACGTCGGCGCGGATATGGATCACTCCGGATTGGTTCTGGAGCTTGCCGGTGATCTTCAGCGCGGGCTCCTGGGTGATGAGCAAGCGGTGACGCTCGAAGGCGGTGGGCTGCACCACCGCGTTGGCGATGCCGGTTTCATCCTCGAGGCTGATAAAGACGAAACCCTTGGCGGTGCCGGGCCGCTGGCGACAGATGACGGAGCCGGCGATGGTGACGCGGGAACCATCGGTCGCCAGCGGGAGATCGCTGGCGCGCCAGCAGTCGGGGAGCTGGGCTCGGGCGAGGGCCATGGGATGCGTGCCGACGGTGAGCTCGAGGCCCGCGAAGTCGGCATGCAGGCGTTCGGAGAGGGACATGGGGACGAGGGGGGTATCGGCGCTGCGCGCCGATTTGAGATCTGAGATTTGAGATTTGAGATCGGGGGCTTCGGCCACGGCGAGGTCGAGATCGGGCTGCTCGACGTGGTACTTGAACAAGGCCTCGTCGTCGGACCAGGCGGCTTCCACCTGCCAGAGCGCGGCCCGGCGGTGGCCGGCCAGGGCGTTGAGCGCCCCGGTGGAGGCCAGCGCGCGGCGTTCGGCGGCGGAGAAGCGGGTGCGGCGCAGGAAGTCGTCGAGCGAGTGAAAAGGCCGGGCGGCGCGTTCCGCCAGCAGGGCGCGCGCGGCGGCGGCACGCAGGCCCTTCACATAGCGCAGGCCGATGCGGATCGTGTCGGGCGCCTCAACCGTACAGTTCCAGTCGGACGCGGCCACGCAGACCGGCCGGATCTGGAGGCCATGACGGCGGGCATCCTGCAGGAGGGTGGCGGGGGAGTAGAAACCCATCGGCTGGTGGTTCAGCAGCGCGGCGGTGAACGGGGCGGGCCGGTGCACCTTCAGCCAGGTGCTGGCGTAGGCGAGCAGGCCGAAGCTGATGGCATGGGATTCGGGGAAGCCGTAGGCGGCGAAGGACAGCGCCGACTCGCACACGCGGTTGATCACGTTGTCGGTGTGGCCGTTCGCGCGGAGGGCGTTGCGCAGCTGGAGCAGGGCCTTGTCGAGCCGGTCGGTGTTGCGGGTGAAACCCATCGCGCGGCGGAGCTCCTCGGCCTGGCCGCCGGTGAAGTTGGCCAGCTTCATCGACAGCTCCAGCATCTGCTCCTGGAAAAGGATGACGCCGTTGGTGCGTTCCAGGATCGGTTTCACGAGGCCGGCCACGCTGGCGTCGATCCAGTCGGGTTCCTCCAGCCGGTTGCGGCGGCGGATCAAGGGATGCGTGAGGTTGCCGACGATCGGGCCGGGCCGGACGATGGCGACCTGCATGGCGACGTCGTAGAACGTGCGCGGCCGGAACCGGGGGAGGGTGGCCATCTGGGCGCGGCTCTCGACCTGGAAGACGCCGATGGTGTCGGCGGCGCAGAGCGCATCGAACGTGGCCTCGTCGTCCTGGGGGATCTGATACAGCTCGAGCCGCTCGCCCTCGCGCGCGCAGAGCTCGAAGGTCTCCTGCAGGACGGCCATCATGCCCAGCCCGAGGAAGTCGACCTTCACGATGCCGAGGTCCTCGCAATCGTCCTTGTCCCACTGGCACACGACCCGGCCCGGCATCGAGGCGTTTTCCAGCGGTACGACGGACGAGAGCAGGCCCTGGCAGATGACCATGCCGCCCGAGTGCTGGCCGAGGTGGCGGGGCAGCCCGTAGACCTTCTGGTAGAGCGAGGCGAGGGCCTCCGCGCGGGCGTGGTTGGCGCCGAGCCCGGCCATCGCGAGCTGCTGCTGAAGCTGCAGGGTTTCGGGGAAATCGCCATTGGCGTAGAGGCTGGAAAAGCGGTTGAGGGCGTCCTCGCCAAAGCCCAGCACCTTCCCGAGCTCCCGCACCGTGCTGCGACCGCGGTAGGTGATCACGTTGGCGGTCATCGAGGCGCCGCGGGGTGCGTAGCGTTCGTACACGCGCTGGATCACCCGCTCGCGCAGGTCGCCGCTGGGTAGATCCAGGTCGATGTCGGGCCAGGAAGGGTGGCCGTCGGCGCCGACGCGCCCCTCGCTGAGGAAACGTTCGAAGAGGAGCCGGCACTTGATCGGATCGACGGCGGTGATCCGGAGGCAGTAGCAGACGAGGCTGTTGGCGGCGCTGCCCCGGCCCTGCACGAGGATGTTTTCCTCGCGGCAGAACCGGCACATGTCCCAAACGATGAGAAAGTACCCGCTGAACCCGAGGCGGCCAATGAGGGCGAGTTCCTTGTCGAGCTGGCGCTGCACGGCCGCATCGATCGTGCCGTAGCGGTCGCGCGCGCCCGCATAGGCCCGCTCGCGCAGGAAGGCCTCCATGGTGGTGCCGGCAGGGACGGGGTAGGCGGGAAAACGATACCCGAGGTCGCGCAAGGAAAACTCGAGCCGGTCGGCGAGGCGGGTGGAGTGGGCGAGCGCTTCGGGCAGATCGGAGAACAACGTCTCCATGTCGGCCACGGATTTGACGTGGCGGTGGTCGTTGACCGCGAGCTGCCGGCCGGCGGCATCCAGCGTGGTGTGCAGCCGCAGGCAGGTGAAGGCGTCGGCGACACGGCGCGTGTCGCGGGTGGCGTAGTTGACCCCGCCGGTCGCCACCAGAGGGAGACCGCGGTCGGCGGCGAGGTGGCAGAGAAACGTGTTCTCGCGGTCTTCGCCGCGGATGCGATGGCGCTGGAGTTCGACGTAAACGCGATCGCGACCGAAGACGGAGACGAGGCGATCGAGGGCGGCGGCGGCGTCATCGCCGCCCCGCTCCCGCCAGGCCCGGCGGATCGGGCCTTCCTCGTCGCCGGTCAGGGCGATGAGGCCCGGGGAAAATCGTGCGAGTTCGGACCAGGTGGCGAAACACGGGCGCTTGCGGTCGGCCGGGTCGGGGTCGTGGGGGGACACCGGACGGGGACCGGCTGAAGCCGGCGCTTCGGCCCGAGGCAAGTCGGCACGCGGAACGAGTTTCGCTTCGGTGATGAGCTGGCAGAGGTTCTGGTAGCCCTCCCGTGAGGCGGCCAGCAAAGGGATGACCGTGCCGTCCTCCATGGTGAGCTCTGCGCCCACCTTGGCCTGGAGGCCGTGTTCGCGCGCGGTGCCGAACAATCGCGGCGCGCCGTAGACGCCATCCCGATCGAGCAACGCCAGGCCGGGCAGCTGCGCCGCGGCGGCGGCCCGGGCCAGGTCCTCGGGATTCGAGGCGCCCCGCAGGAAGCTGAAGGCGCTGCGAGCGTGCAGTTCGAAATAGGCCATGCGACGTGTACAGGTGTACACGTGGCCGGGCGTCGGGCAAGGGAGCGCAGGGCGCGGTTTGCGGCCGCGATTCATGGGCAGGAAGTTGCGTGGAAAAGGGCGGCAAACCTTCCGCGTGAACGCGGGACTACGTGCCAAAGCCAGTGCCTTGCGGTCTGGGTAGGTAGTCCCGCCTTTCAGGCGGAAGCTTGGGCCCCTTACCGCAGACGCAACGTCCCGTCGGGTGGTAGGCGCAGGCGTCTACGGTGACGCCAGCCACGTCTCTAATTCCGCGTCGGTGCGGATCGTGGTGCCTTCGCGGTACTCCGGCGCCAGCAGGGCGAGATACGTTTCCTCTTCGAAGCGGCGGCAGTGGAGAAGGACGCGGGCGCGCTGGCCGGGGCCGCGCACGAGCCGGCCGAGCGCCTGGTTGACCTTGGTCATGCCCGGAACCTGGTAAACCAGGCGGAACGCGGCGTCGCGACTGAGTCCGCGCCGGGCGGCTTCGGCGAGGCGGGCGCGCTGGACGGCATTCACTTCCGGCAACGCCGGGCCGACGACCATGGCGTATTCCACGCGGCCACCCAGCAGGTCGATGCCTTCGGCGAAACTCGAGCCAAGCACGAGGAACAACGCGTCGCCGACCAAGAGCGCCTCTTCGACCCAGGCGGCCTGGGCATTCAGATCGCGAGCTTTGGGCTGGATCGAGGCGCGCAGCGGCGGTGTGGAAAGGGTACCGGCTAAAGCCGGCGCGACACCGGCCGGTGTCGGCTTTCTCGCGGCCTCGTCGCGGACCGCCTCGGCGTAGGCATACGAGGGAAAGAACACGGCGACGGGCCCGCGCGCCCGCTGCTGCAGCGCCGCGATCGTGGCCGCGGTCGTCGCAAACCAGCGGGAGCGGTGTTGGAAAGTGGTGTCGACCCGCGCGTCGAAGCCAATCCGGTACGTGCCGTCCCGCCACGGGGCGTGCGCACGGAGGAGGGCAGGGCTGGCGGCGTCGCGGGCTTCCTCGACCTTCAAGAGGGCGGCGCCGGTGGTGAGCTGTCGGTACAGTTTCTTCGTCGTCCGTTTGTTGAGCGTGCCGAGCCGGTCGGGAGCCGCGGGTTCGGACGTGGTTGCCACGGGGAGCGGCGGAGTCCGCCGGTTGCCCGAATGGCCGGCGTCGTCGAGGCCGCAGGCGGTGGCGAAGTTGTCGACGGGGGTAAGGGTGGCGCTGGCGAGCACGACGCCTCCAAATTCACGCAAGGAGCGGCCGATTGCCTTCGCGGCGTCGAGGCAGGTGAGCGCAAGCTCGGCGGGACGCGGCACCCACCAAAGGCGGGGGAGGTCCTCGGTCTTGAGCTGCTCGAGGAACGCGGGCACCGACCAGAGTGCATCCGCGGCGAACGCGCCGAGGGCCGCATAGTCCATGGTCGTGGCGCTGAGCTGTTGCGCCACCTGGGCGAGCAGGTGCTGCGCGTCGTCCTCATCCGCGGCGGGCAGGGCGTCCGTCGGCGCGAGGTGTTGCAGGAAATGGCACCAGTGGTCCCACGCGGTCAGCAACGCGGCGGGGGCACGCACGCGGTGGAGTTCATCCTTCACCGCATACGCGTCGCCAGCGGTGAAGCGCTGCGAGTAGGCGTCGGCCACGCGGGCAGGGAGGTTGTGCGCCTCGTCGACCAGCAGGAGCGTGCGCGCGGCGACGAAGCCGGGTTGGCCGTAGAACAACGTGCGGTTGGATGGAGCGAAGACGTAGTTGTAGTCGCCGATCCAGACGTCGTTGAAGGCGAGGGCGGCCCGGGTGATTTCGTAGGGACAGATTCGGGCGTCCCGGCCGGCGGAGCGGAGGGTCTCCAGATCCCGGCGATGGTGTTCGTCGATGTAGAACCGCGCGAGACCGCTGGCGGGCCACCGCTCGACCGCGCCAGCGAGGAAGCCACAGTTGTCCCGCACGCAGTGGAACGTGGTGTTCACACAGTGCTCAGCCTTGTTCCGCACGTGCCACACGGCGACGGGCGTGCCGGAGCCGGCGGGATCCTCGGGCGCGGCGGCCGTCATGCCCTGGAGGGTGCGCACCACCTGGAGCTGCCCCGTGGACTTGCTGGTGAGGTAGAGGACCCGGTCGAAGTGCCCGGATTTCAACTGCCCGAGGGCAAACTCGACGAGCACCCCGGTTTTTCCGAAGCCGGTCGGCGCCTCGAACAGTATGAGCGGGCGTTGCTCGAAGAGGGCGGTCAGTTCCTGGAGCGTCGTCTCCTGGCCGGGGCGGGGAGAGGGGAACGCGGAGCGGAACCGGAGCCGCCGCAGGCGTTCGCGCGCGCGCTGGCGGAGGTCGAGAAAGTCGGCGACGCGGTCGAGCTGGGCGCGGAAGAGCGCGTCGTCCGAGGGCGTGAAACCGACCGTCTGCGCAAGACCCGAGCCGGTTTCGACAAAAACGAGTTCGCCCTGGACACGGCCGAGGCCGGCGCCTCCCGCCATCAGCCGCGCGCCGGCGTCATCGCCGACCAGGAGTCCGTTGCGGGTCAGCGCGACGTAGGAGGCGAGCTGGATGAAGTAGTCGGGATACTCGCGCCGCAGTTCGCCTTCGTCCGCAGGGAGGGCGCGGGTGACGGATTTGATTTCGCGGAGGGTGAGTGCCGGGGGTGCTGAGGGCGGGCGGGCCGCCCGCGGTCCATCATCGGCTGCGAGCAGTTCGGAACCCGCGGGGCGGACGATCTGGTCGATGCGCCCGGTGAGCGTGAAGGTCCAGCCGCGGTGGACGATGCGCCCGGTGACCGGCAGTTCGAATTCAGCCAGGCTGCCGAACTCGTGGAGGGCGCGGTCGCGCAGCTGATTGTGCCAGTGCGTGCCGAGGTGCGCGCGCCAGATTCCGGCGGCCCCACCGCCCTCGCCCGCCTCCCGCGGTCCCAGGGTAAACCCCGAAAACTCGCCCACGCTGAAGGCAGCGGTGCGATGATCGAGGTTGAAGTGCATGGGAGAGGGAAAGTGAGAGTGAGGGTGAAAGTGAGAGGGAAAGGGGGGGCGGCAAGCCCTGCCAGCTAGCGTTTCAGATCGTGCTCGTGCTCATGATCGTGCTCGACGGCTTTGACTCCGAGCACGAGCAGGAGCCGGAGCACAAAATCGGAGAGTCCCGTTGCAATCACTCCGGGATCACAAAGTCGGCGTGGCCGCGGAGGTACTCTTCGAGCCGGCGCTGCCACCGTGTGACAAGGTCGGCGGCGGCGGACTGTTCCTCGAGCGGCTGATTGAGCAACGCGCCCAAGCCGGCCCGATCGGACGCGGGAAGCGTGGGAAACCACTCCTCCTTGAGCGGCAGGCCTTCCTCACGGGCAAAGCGGTACAAGGCCTTCAGATACACGATGTCCGGACGCGGTGAACGGCCGAACGCCGCCAGGGCCCGTTCCAGCAGCGCGAACACCTGCGGGCGGCCCGCTTCGTCCAGGGGATTGCGCGCGATGACCGTGGCCAGTCGCGAAGCGAGCACGAGGGCCTGGTAATTCCGGCCGATGTCGCCGTGCCGCGTGAGGAGACGGGTCTCCTGCACGAAATAGGTGCGGCCCTGGTTGGAGGTTTCCAGCCGCACGGATGCGTGGTCGAAGAGGTCGAGGATGCTTCCCGGTCCGGCCTTTTTCGGCAGCCGCTGCAAGACGAGGACCACCCCGTGTTCGACGGTGAAAAGGTTCAGGGTTTGGAACGTGTCCCCGGGCGGCTGCTTCAGGAGCACGATTGCGTCGAGCTGGAGGGATTGCGCCGGCATGGTCAGCAGGGCGCTGAGATCCGGGATCCGGGATCGGCGATGCGGGATGAGCGATCCACGGGCCAAGTTGCGGGTTGCGACGCGGAGACGACTGGGTGGATCCGGAAATCCCGGATCCCGGATCTCGGATCGCGCCTCATGCTTCGCCTGACACTTATCGTGCCGTCAAAGCATCGTCCGCGTTTACCGCGGCCTTTGCCGTGGCTGGCGGCACGACGGCGCCACCGGAGATGATCATCTTCATGGCGTCGCCGACCGACATGTCCAATTCGATGACGTCCGCGGGGGCGAGCATGAGCATGAACCCGCTGGTCGGGTTCGGCGTGGTGGGCACGAAAACGGTCCAGAGCTCGGTGCCGAGACGAGCGTGGGGTTCGGAGGGAGCCTTGTTCGTCAGGAACCCGATCGACCAGATCCCTTTGCGGGGAAATTCCACGAGGACCACCTGGTTGAACATGCTGCGGCTCTGGGAGCCGAAGGTGGTGACGATCTGTTTGACCGAACTGTACAGGCCGCCCACGCCGGGGATCCGCAGGATGGCACGCTCCGCCATGCTGAAGAAGAATTTGCCCAGAACATAGTTCGAGAAGAACCCGAAGGCGGTCACCAACAGCACCACCACGAGCGTTGCCAGCAGATCCCAGAAAAACGGGATGCTCTGCAGCGATTCCGGCAGGTACGCCTGATAGATCGGTCGGAATGTCCCGCCGACCTTGTCGATGATCCAGCTGAACGCGATGACGGTGACCGCCAGCGGCGCGAGCAGCAGCGCGCCGGAGATCAGCGAGTTGCGAAACGTGATGAAACGGGACTGGTCGGCTGGTACGCCCATGAAGGATGACAGGGTACCGAGGACGGGCGCGGACGCACGGAAAAAGGGGCGGCTGACTTCGAACATCGAACATCGAACATCGAACATCGAACATCGAACCGATGGGCGGCTGCCAGAATGTAGCGAAGAGCGCCAGCGATTCGATGACTGACACCGATCTCAAATCTCAAATTTCAGATCTCAAATCCCGGAATGGGCCTCCGTGTCCTCCTTGTCGGAGCTCTGTGCTCTCTGTGGCTACTTCGGAATCCAGGTCGAACA
>JAEWKR010000126.1 GCA_023457715.1 Verrucomicrobiota bacterium | reverse complement strand
TGGGACAGCCGGCCCACGCCGGCGCCGAAATCCTAAATCGTACAACCGAGAAAAACACTATCAGCTCCCTCTAGCGCAACCTCCGCTAACGCCCGATATGGGACGCTACTGATCTGAAATCTGAAATTCCCGGCGCAGCCGGGACTACGCCGTCGCCAGGGCCCGGTGGCGGCATTTCGGGTCCACGCAGCGATGGGCGCAGATCCCGCAGAAGGTGTCGATTTCCCCGTGACCGAGGTGGCGGATCACTTGAATCAGCTCCGCCAGGTCGCTTTCGTGGCGCTCGGAGGCGGGCATTTCGGATTGGAGCAGAACGAAGGCCTCGACCAGGGCCTGTTCCCCGGCGACGAAATAGGACAGGTAGGGGTTGTGGCCGCACTCACAGGCGGGCAACCGGTTCGCGGCGGCCTGCTGCAGCGTCACCTGCCGGGGCGTCGCACTGATCGCAGCGAGGATCTCGCGCAAGGTTTCCGGAATCAGCCGGGCCATCGCATCCGGGTTGCCCAGGGGGCCGCTCACCGGCTCGATATGCAGCAGCGTCTCCCACCGCGTCTGGATTGCGACGGTACGGGCTCGGAGCTTGTCGAGTAGGTGGGCGCGCATCCGGCAAATCGTAGTCGCCCGCCCCGCGACCCGCTATGCACGGTTTGGCGGTGCCTGCGCGATCCTTGTGCTGACCGGGTCAAAAAAGAAGCCGGGTCCGAAGACCCGGCTCTGCTTTTAGGGGGATACCAACGGTCAACGATCGCTCAGAACGGCGTCTTCGTGACGGCGCTCCTGCCAGACTTCCTTCTCCGCCTGGCGCCACTGTTCCAAGGCCCGCTGGGGATTGAGACCGAACAGCCGAACCAATTCATCCGCACGCTGGGCGATCTTCAGCTCCAACTCGAACAACTCGTCAGCAGTTTTTTGGGGGTTCATGGGGGGAGGGGTGATAACTTAGCGGGGTCGAAGTCGTCTGGGTATCGGGGATTTGCCGCGACGCCGCACAAAGTTGTTCACCAACTTATTCACAGGCCCTGGCTCCGCCGGGATTTCCGATTTCAAAACCGGATTTCAAATTGACGAGCCTCGCCCATCTCAAACCTCAAATTTCAAATCTCAAATCCCGCCAGAGGCGGGCTCGTATCAGCGGAGCAGATTCAGGGCGCCGGTCGTCAGGACGGCGTTGGCGAAGTCGACCAGGAAGGCGCCGACGATGGGGACGATGAGGAACGCGCGCGGGGCGGGGCCGAAGCGGCGGGCCAGCATGCGCATGCTGGCCAGCGCGTTGGACGTCGCGCCCAGCCCGAAACCGATCATGCCGGCGCTCATCACCGCCGCCTCGTAGTCGCGCCCCATCACCCGGAAAACGAGCCAGGAGGAGAGGGCCGCGAGGAGCGCCACCTGGAGGGTCAGAATAACGAGCATCGGCAGGGCGGCGTGGGCCAGCTCGGCGAGCTGGAGATCGATCATCACGACGGTGAGGAGCCAGGCGAGGGCCACGGAGCCCACCGCATCGGTGTGCGACGTCGTCAGGAGCCGCCCCCCGCAGGCATCATGGAGGTTTCGGAGGGCCGCAGCCACGATCATGGACCCCATGTAGACGGGGAACGTGATCCCGCTTTGCTGGATGAAGCTGCTGACGAAGGCCCCCAGCTTCATCGCGACCACCAGGACACCCAGGTGGACCATGGTCGCGCCGCCGGCCCGCGCGAGGTCCCGGACCTCGGCCAGGAACGTGGCCGGTTCCGGCGGACGGACGTTGTCTTCAGGACGGTCGTCTGCAGCCGGAGCCTTCGACGCGGCCGCCCTTAACCGAACCTTTGACTCCACCAACCGGCCCCCGACCAGGCCCGCGATCAAGCCGCCCGCGACCACGCCGAACGCCGCGGCTGCGATGCCGATCGAGGCCGCGCCTTGCAACCCGGCCTTCTCAAACTCCGGTGCGAACCCGGCCGCGGTGCCGAAGCCTCCCATCAACGAGACATTGCTGGTCATGACCCCGAGCAGTGCCGGCTGGCCGAGGCCAAGGGCCGTGGCCGCGCCGGTCACCGCCTGGATGACCCCGATTCCGATGGCGAGAGCGAGGTATTTGACCAGGGGCACGCCGCCCTGGCGGGCCACCTGCCAGCTCGCGTTGAGGCCGATGCAGGTGAAGAACAGGATCAGCAGCGGCCGTTCGACGTCCATCGGCTTCGGCGTGGCGGGTTCCCATTGCGGCAACACTGACCAGAGCCAGGCGGCGTGGCTCGTGCTGCCTTGAAGGGCCACGGACCCCGGTGCCGCGAGGGAGAGCGCGTACAGCGCGAGGGCGACGAGCAGTCCGCCGACAATTCCGGGCGGGATGTTTGAACGCGCCAGCGCCGGGATGCGCCGGTTCAACCACTCGCCCAGCAGCAGCACGGGCAGCGCGCAGAGCAGAAGCGTGAAGGGGCCGATGGTCAGGGCCGGCGCATTCGCCGCCGCGAAAAAGCAGGGGTACGGCACAGCGGCCGACGATGCCGCCCGGCCACTTTGAATCGAGCGCGATTTTCAGCCGTGGACGCCTCGTGGGCGTGGGATGTGCCTGCCTCGTCTCTCGAACGCAGCGGCCCGCCAAGCTGACAAAAACGTCAGGAAAATTTACGGGGCATCGGCCCGCCGACCGGGCAGGTTCGCGGGCTTGTCCTCACTGCCGTTCCCCCGAGCCCCTCGACAGCGCTGTCAGCACCTCCTCGGGCTGCCAGGCATTGCCGCGCCAGATTTCGATGATCCGGCCGTCGGGTCCGACGAGGGCGGTGGCGAGCGTATGATCCAGCGTCGCGCCATTGCGTTCCGTGCGGACGGCGAAACGTCGCGCGAGGTCGGCGATCACGCCGGATTCCCCCGTGACGAAGCGCCAGCGCGAGAAGTCGGCCTGCTGCGCTTCGCCGTACGCCCGAAGCACGGCGGGCCGATCATGCTCGGGGTCGATCGTAATGCTGACCAGCTGCACGTCGGCGACGTCGCGGCGCTCGGCGAGCGCGGACTGCAACGCCTGGAATTTCCGCGCGAGCAAAGGACAGAACTCGGGCACCGGGCACCGGGTGAAGACAAACGTCACCACCGAGCGCCGGCCCTGCAGCGACTCCCGCGTGAAGGGGTGCTCATCCTGGTCGACCAACGCAAAGCCGGGCACCTCGTCTCCGGGCCGCAGCCGGACCGCGCGGACGGGCGCGGCGTCGGGGGACGTCGCCCCGGCCACGCGACCGGTGCGACGGAAATTCGTGGCGCGGGAGACGTCTCCGTTCACGTGCAGTTCAAACTCCACCCGATCGCCTGGAGCCAGCGACTGGACGTCGGCCTGCTCCACGTTGAAGGGCATGGTCATCGCCGGCATGTAATTCGGCACCGGCTCATGCTCGATGGTGATCGATCCCGCTGCGTAGGGTCCGCGAACGACCCCACGCACGGGATAAACCTCGCCCGCGGCCTGCCGTGCCGCCGGGCGGTCGCGCGAGCAGGACACGGCGGCGAACGCCAGCACGAGAAGGGCGGGAAGGATCAGATGACGCGGCCAGGAACGCATAGGGAAGGGTGGACCCCTTTCGATGCCGCCGGTGCTGCCCGCCGGAGGGGACTCCACGACGCGTGGAGAAGTTGCCTGCGACTTGCAAACCTGCGGACGGTGAACCTGTTGGCTTTGGTCATGCCCGCAAGGGCCCGGAGCATTCCGTCCCCGTGAATGCATTCGTTCCATTTCTCAAGTCCCATTGCTCTATGAAAAAACTACGCGTGCTAACGGTCGCCAGCTGCGGGCTGGCTTTGTTCCTGGTGGGTTGTGGCAAGAAAGAGTCCGGTGACGCGGCGGCCGGGTCGGGAACTGCGGCGCCAGCGTCGACCGCGGGAGCGACCGCCCCGGCCAGCGGACGCGAGGTCCAGGTCACGGGCAACGACCAGATGAAATTCAACGTCACCGAGATCCGCGCGAAGCCGGGTGAAGCGCTCTCCGTGACGCTCTCGAATGTCGGCACGGTGCCGAAGTTTTCGATGGGCCACAACTGGGTGCTGCTGAAGGCCACCGCCAACCTTGATGAATTCATCGCCGAGGCCGCCCAGGCTGCGACCACCGATTACGTGCCGCAGAGCAAAAAGGCGGACGTGCTGGCCAAGACAAAGCTCCTGGGTCCGAAGGAAAAGGACACGGTTACCTTCAATGCGCCCAGCGAACCCGGCCGCTATCCTTTCATCTGCTCGTTCCCCGGCCACTACCAGGTGGGCATGAAGGGCGTGCTGATCGTCGAATAACCCCCAACCCGGAGTTCCCATGCAACCCTCACGCGCCCGGCTGCTGCTGGCGGCCACCGCTCTCACCCTCGTTGCCGGCGGCTGCGGCCGCCCGGGCGGCGACACCAAATCCGGCCAGGCCGGAGCCGGCGGCACCGATGTCTCCCAGGCGGCGGCGAAGACCTACGTCGCGCCCGGCCAGAAGGACGAGTTCTACCTGTTCTATTCGGGCGGCCATTCCGGCCAGGTCTTCGTCGCGGGCATCCCGTCGATGCGTCCGATGCTGCGGATCCCCGTGTTCACCCCGGATCCGGCATTTGGATACGGCTTCGACGAACATTCCAAGAAGATGCTGGGCGGCTTCACCTGGGGCGACGTGCACCATCCCGCGCTCTCGCAGACCGCGAGCAAGTACGACGGCAAGTGGCTGTTCGTGAATGATAATGCGAACAACCGCGTCGCCCGCATCGACCTGCACGACATGAAGACGAAGCAGATCCTCGGGCCGATCCCGAACTCGTCGGGCAATCACGGCTCCTCGTTCGTCACCGAGAACACCGAGTACATCCTGGTCGCGACCCGGTTCTCCGTGCCGCTGCCCAAGGGGCGCTACGCCGAGGTGGCGAAATACGCGGAGGAATTCCAGGGCATGGTCAGCGGCATCTCCGTCGACAAGCAGACCGGCGAGATGAAGCTGGCCTGGCAGATCCTCACCCCGCCGTTCAACTGGGATCTGGGCTCGACCGGCAAGGGTCCGAGTTCGGGCTGGGCCTTCTGGACTTCGTACAACACCGAGATGGCGCACGAGGTGCTCGAGGCCGGTGCCTCGCAGCTCGATCGCGATCTCGGGGCGGTGGTGAACTGGCGGGCGGCGGAGGCCGCGGTCCGCGAGGGCAAGGCCGCCGACATCGGCGGCGTGCCGGTGATCGACCCGGCCAAGGTGCCCGGCGTGCTGTACTTCCTGCCCATCCCAAAGTCGCCGCACGGCATCGACGTCGACCCGAGCGGCCGCTGGGTGGCTGCGGGCGGCAAGCTGCAGCCCACCGTCTCCGTCTTCGATTTCGAGAAGATCAAGGCCGCGATCGAGAAGAGGGATTTCGAGGCCGACTTCCGCGGCGTGCCCGTGATCAAGTTCGACTCCGTGCTCGAGGGCGAGGTCCCGGCCGGCCTCGGCCCGCTGCACACGCAGTACGACGGCAAGGGCAACGCGTACACCTCGATGTTCATCGAATCGGTGATCACGAAGTGGAAGCTGCCGCCGTGGAGTGACGAGCAGAAGCAGGACCTCAACAAGGTGGTCGTGGACAAGATTCCGGTGCACTTCAACATCGGCCATCTGGTGGTGGCCGGCAGCGACACCGCCGAGCCCTACGGCCGCTACATGGTCGCCGGCAACAAGCTCTCGAAGGGCCGTCACCTCAGCACCGGTCCCTCCCAGCCGGAGAGCAGCCAGCTGATCGACATCACCGGCGAAAAGATGGCGATGCTCTACGAGACGTTCACGGATCCCGAGCCGCACTTCATGCAGATCCTGAAGGCGGATGCGATCAAGCCGATCGAGGTGTATCCGCGCGCGGAGAACAAGCACCCGCAGGCCGTGTGGGACGCCGCGGAAACCGGCGTCACCCGCAAGGGCAACGTGGTCGAGGTGAAGGCGCTGGCGATCCGGAGCCGCTTCCAGCCCGAGCACATCGAGGTCAACCAGGGCGACGAGGTCGTGCTGCACCTGACCAACGTCGAGCAGACGACCGACATGATCCACGGCTGGGGCCTGATCGAGCACAACGTGAACATCATCGTCGATCCGGGTGAGACGAAGACCATCCGGTTCAAGGCCGACAAGCCCGGCGTGTTCGCCTTCTACTGCACCAACTTCTGCTCGGCGCTGCACCAGGAGATGCAGGGCTACCTGTCGGTGAAGCCGACGGGCCAGCCGGCGCAGAAGACGGCGCTACGGTAGGGAACTTGGTTTTGGGTTTTGAGTTTTGGGTTTTGGGTTGGGGATCCCAACCCTGCGCCCTGAATGGCGGATTCGATCCGGAACCAACTCGAAACCCAAAACCCAAAACCCAAAACCCAAAACCCAAAACTCAGAACACCTTCCGCCATGCGCGCCGCCACCGCTCGCTTCTACCGGTTCCTGCGCCGGCCGCCCAGTGCGGCCGGCCGCGTGCTGCTGGTGGCGGCGGCGGCGGCCTTGGTCACCGCGCTGTTTCTTCCGTTCTGGGAGATCCGGCTGGTGGCGCCGCAGTATCAGGAGGGGCTTACGCTCAACATCTACGCGTACAAGCTCTCCGCGGGAAACAACGGCCAGGACCTGCACGAGATCAACGGCCTCAATCATTACATCGGGATGAAGCCGATCGAGGCGGCCGACTTCATCGAGATGCGCTGGGTGCCCTTCGCCCTCGGCGTGTTTGTGCTGCTGGCGCTGCGCTCCGCCACGCTCGGCATCCTGCGCGGGGTGATCGACCTGCTCGTCCTCTACCTGTACTTCACCGCGTTCTCGCTGGGGAGCTTCTATTACCGGCTGTACACGTACGGCCATCAGCTGGACCCGAAGGCGCCGGTGCGGATGGAGCCCTTCACGCCGGTGCTGATCGGGCGCCAGCAGATCGCGAACTTTGAACAGAGCAGCATGCCGGACGTGGGCGCGATCTTCCTCGGGGCCTTCCCGCTCCTGTTGATCGCCGTGCTGTGGGTGTCGCGCAAGGAGGAGGCATGACGCGGCTCCGTCGCGTTTTCACCAGCCTGGCGGCGGCGCTGGCGGTGGGGGCGGGCGCGGTGGCGCAGGAGGCCGCGCTCCTGCAGCGCCGCATCGACGCGGCGGCACCCGGGGCCGTGGTGGAGGTGCCCGCGGGCGTGCACCGGGGCCCGGTCATCATCGCCAAACCGCTGCATCTGCGCGGCGCGGCCGGGGCCACGCTGGACGGGGGCGGGCAGGGGCACGTGATCGACGTGCGGGCGCCGGACGTGCAGATCAGCGGCCTGCTCATCCGGCACGCGGGTTCGAATCTTTCGACGGACGACGCCGGGATCCACGTGCGAGCCCCGCGGGTCCGGATCGAGCATAACACCATTGTCGATACGCTCCACGGCATCTACCTGCGTCAGGCGCCGCAGGCCCGCATCGTCGGGAATGTCATCCGCGGCCGCGCCAGCCCGGCCACCATCGCCGATCCGCTGACCGCGGGACTGAAGCTCTCCGAGGACGAGCTGTGTTCCGTGGAGCTGCGTCAGGATCGCCGCGGCAACGGCATCCATATCTGGAACAGCAGCGGCCACGCCATTGAGGACAACGACATCCGCGGCACGCGGGACGGGATCTATTTTTCGTTCTGCGACGACAGCCGCATCGCGCGGAATGTGATCCGGGAGGTCCGCTACGGTCTCCATTACATGTACTCGGACGGGAATGTCTTCGAGGACAACCTGTTCACCGAGAACGCGGCCGGCTCGGCGATCATGTATTCGAACCGGATCACGCTGCGGCGAAATCGCTTCGTCGCCAATCGGAGCCACCGCGCGTACGGCCTCCTGATGCACACGGTCGAGCAGACGCGGATCGAGGACAACGTCGTCGAGGGTAACACCGTGGGCATCTTCCTCGAGAATTCTACCGCCAACACCTTTGCCCACAATCGGGTCGGCGCCAATTACATCGGCCTGCGGCTCTCCGACAGTTCCGACGAGAATCGCTTCGGGCAGAATCGCTTTCATGGCAACGTCCATGCCGTCGAGACCAGCGGCCTGAACCAGAGCAACGCCTTCGTCGATGGCGGGCGCGGCAACGACTGGGAAGGCGCGCTCAAGCTGGATCTGGACGGCAATGGCATCGCCGACGTGTCGCATCACGAGACGGACCTGTTTGGCCGGTGGCGGCGCGCGTTTCCGGAAATCGGACTGCTTTCCGCCAGCCCGGGCGAGCGGGCGATCCGCTTCATGCACACCCGCGTGCGCGTGCCGGGCGTGCCCGGGATCACCGATGAGCGGCCCCTCGTCGGGCCGGCCCGCCCATGATTGTCGCGCGCGGCATCGCGAAGTGCTTTGGCCCGCGCCGGGTGCTGACCGGGCTCGACCTGGAGGTTTCCCCGGGGGGCGTGACGCTGCTGGTGGGGGCCAACGGCGCGGGCAAAACCACGCTCCTGCGCATCGTGTCCGGCCTGTGCCGCCCCGATGCGGGGGAGTTGCGAATGGCCGGGTTTGACGTGGTGCGCGAGCGGTTGCGGGCGCTCGCCAATCTGGCGTTCCTGCCGCAGGCCCCGCGTTTCCACGGCCGGCTGACCACCCGCCAGGTCGGCCGCTACTATGGGAAACTGCGCGGGCGCGGTCCCGCCGAGGTCGACCTCGAGCTCGAGCGGTGGGGGCTCGCTGATCATTTCGGCGCCACGACGGCCCAGCTCTCCGGCGGTCTGCGGCAGCGGCTGGCGATCGCCGTGTTTGCGCTGGCGCGGGCGCCCGTGCTGGTGCTCGACGAGCCCGGGCTGAGCCTCGATCCGGAGTGGCGCGGGCGGCTGCAGGCTCATCTCTCGGCGGCGGCGGCGCAGGGGGCGACGGTTCTGGTGGCGACCCATCTGCTCGGCGAGTGGGAGGGCAAGACGGACCGCTGTGTGCTGCTGACCGAGGGGCGGGTGGGGGGCGCGCTCCCGCCCGACCGGCTCCGCGATTATTTCGCGACGGGCGAACGCGTCACGTTGTCGTCATGAAGGCGGCGCCACCGGTGAGCAGTTATCGGGCGGCGAGCGCGACGGTCGCCCGCGAATTTCTCAGCTACCGCATCAACCGGTTTCTGTACCTGCATCTGGCGCTGATGCTGACGATCGGGGTCCTCGCGCTGCTGGCGCCGCCCGACGCGGCCGCCCCGGGGGCTGCGTGGTGGGTGCTCAATGGCGTCATCTACGTCGCCACCCTGTCCTCGCTGCTCCTGGGCCTGAGCTCGGCCCAGGCGGAGGCGGACGAGTTTGGGCTGCTGTTCACGCAACCGCTGCGGATGAGCTCATGGGTGGCCGGCAAATGCATCGGCCTTTTCGCGGCGGTCGTGCCGGCCGCCGCGCTGCTGGTGGTGCCGACCTGGGTGGGCGCCGGGCCGGCCATGCTGCTGCTGGGTGCCGGCGCCGCGGCGGGTGCGGTGAGTCTCCTCTTCGCGTGGCTCGGGCTCGCGATCGGCCTGTGGTTTCAGGACGCCGTCCGCGGGTTGATCGTCGCGCTGGCCACGTGGTGCGTGCTGCTTTTCGGCGCGGATCTGGTGCTCATTCTGATCGCAGGCGCGGAATGGGTGCAGGCCGCGCGCGCGCCCTGGGTGGGCGTCCTCATGCTGAGCCCCCTGGACGCGTACCGCGTCACCCTGCTGTTTGTGCTGGAGCGGGCCGCGTTCAGCGGGGCGGACCTGCATCCGCTGACGACGTGGTGGCTGGATCATGCCGTGCTCTGGCTCATTCTCTGCCTGAGCGGCTGGTGTGCACTGGCGGTGGGCGTGTCCGTCCTGGCCGCCCGCCGGCGCGTCAAGAGCTAGCCGGCGCGGACCTGCTAGCGGGCAACCGCCACCGCAGTCGGAGCGGATCTTGCTGGGGCCTTCGCGGCCATCGCTTCCGCCACGACGGTGCCGATCATCAGCCACCGGTCGTAGTTGAGGAACGTGTCCGCGCCGGCGGCCTTGGCGCGGTCGGCGCGATCGTAACCGGAGACCATGACGATCGGGACCGTGGGATTCACCCCGCGGAAACGCGCGACCAGGGTTTCACCGTCGTAGTCGAACGTGCGATGCGACACGATGGCGGAGAGGTCGGCGCGTTTGGCGATCGCGAGGGCGGCGTCGCCCTGCCAGCACTCGTGAACCACGGCGCCCGGAAATTTGCGCGCCAGACTTTTCACCAAGAGCCCCCGGCTGTCTGAATTGTCGTCGACAACGAGAAAGCGAAATGGGGAAGTCTTCGGCACGGCTACGAAACCGTACCGAAAACGCGGCTGCGTGTATATCGGGGTTTTTCCGAAATGCGGGAAGGCGGGTACCGGCTGAAGCCGGCGCTACGGGTGGGTAGGCGGCTTGGATCAGAGGGGCGGCTGGTTATAGCCTGCCCCGTATAGCCGGGTTGCAGCCCCTCAACTGGAGCCTTTCCTCACTGCTTGATGAACTCGCCGTCGGCTTTGATGGCGACCTCGTCGCTGATCGCGGCCGCGGGGAATTTCGCGCCGATCTTGAAGTCGGAGCGCTTGAGCGTCCCGGTGAGTTGAAAGCCGGCGGTCTTCTTGCCACGGTTTTCGGTCGTGCCGCGGTACCACAGTTCCATCTCCACCGGATGGGTGACGCCATGGAGCGTCAGGTCGCCGGAGAGGGTATAACGGTCCTTGCCGGCGGGTTTCAGCGCCGAGCTCTTGAACGTCATCGTGCCGAATTGCGCGGCGTCGAAAAAGTCCGGACTGCGCAGATGGTTGTCGCGCTGCTCCACCTCGGTGTCGATCGACGCGACGTCCACTGAAAGGGTGAAGGTGGCATCGCTGAAGTCGGCTTTCGTGGTGGTCGCGGTGACATCGAATTTCTTGAAGATACCGCTCACCTCGCTGATGCCGAGGTGCGCGACCGAGAACGACAGCCGGGAGTGCGCGGGATCGGCTTTCCACGTGTCCTGGGCGGTGAGAGCGGCCGGCGTGAACAACGCCAGCGCGACAAGGGAGGTGAGGAGTTTCATGGGCATTTAAGTGCTGTGGATTGGAACGCGTTACCTTCCTCGGAAACGGGTGAAGTGCAAATCCGGTCGGATTTCGCGCGTCGTCACGCACGCCCGTAGCGCCGGCCTCCACCGTAGCGCCGGCTTCAGCCGGTACCCTGAAGCTGGCCTCGAAAGAGAACTCAGGCCTCGGATGCCGAAAGCCGCACCCGAAGCGAGGCAGCCGCAGCATGACGAAAATTAAATACGGTCAAAACCCCTGCTTGTTTTCTGTAGCTTCCTTGCAACAAACCCGCCGCGAGCGCGTCCATCGCGCCGCACGTGACTCAGATCCCTTCCTTCGTCATCATCGATTTTCACGCGGAGAGCCGGTATCTCCTCGTGAAGACGCTGCGTCGAAAATTCCCGGAGGCCGTCATCCACGAATCCGACGACGCGGAGAAGGCGATCGAGATCGCGCGCGCGGTGAATCTCGCGGCCATCATCACCCATCGGACCTTCGAGATGGAAGGCGCCGAGTTGGTGCGGCGGTTGCGCGACGCGGACCCCCGGGTGCCCATCATCATGGTCTCCGGGATGGATCGCTCGGACGTGGCGCGGGCGGCCGGCGCCACGGATTTCCTGCACTACGACGAGTGGCTGCGCATCGGCACCGTCGTCGAGCAGCACCTCGGGAAGTCGCACCCCGCGGGCGCGCAGGAGGGGAGTGCGGTCGCCTGATTTGAGTAGGTAAGCACCTGATGGCTGGGGTGTCGGCAACGGGTAGACTGGCCGCATGCCAATCCACCCCACCGAGATCTCGAACGACACGGCGGCACGACTTGAAGCCAAGCGGGCGGCCTCGCGCCTCGCCGCAGCCGAGGATGCCGAACTGGTGCGGCGTTTCGTGGCCGGCGACGAAGCGGCCTTCACCGAAATCGTTCACCGGCACCGGGAGAAGGTTTTTGCCATCGTCTCCGGGATGTTGCGCAACCATGCCGACGCCGAGGAGATCGTGCAGGACACGTTTATCCGCGCGCACCGGGGACTGGCCAAGTTTCGCGGCGACTCGTCCCTGGCCACCTGGCTGCATCACGTGGCTGTCAATCTCGCGCGCAACCGGTACTGGTATTTCCACCGTCGGCGCCGGCACGCGACCATCTCCCTCGATTGCCCGATTTCCGATGACGGGGCTGGGACGGTGTCTGACCTGCTGCCGTGCGCCAACCAGGGCCCGACGCGCGAGGCGATGACCACGGAGTTTCATGAACTCGTCACCGCCTGCATGGACCAGCTGCCCTCGGCGCAGCGCGAGATCCTGGCGCTGCGGAATATCCTCAACCATTCCTACGACGAGATCGCGGCGACGCTGAACATTCAGGTCGGCACGGTGAAGAGCCGGATTGCTCGCGCCCGTGGGCAGTTGCGCACGCTCATGTCGCAGGCGTGCCCGGAGTTCACCCCGGATGGCGTCCCGTCCGACTGGTTTGAACCGGCGCGTGCCAGCGAGCCCGTCCGGACCCTCCGCTGATCACCTGGGTACCGGCTGAAGCCGGCGCTACGGCTAGCACGGTCCCTCAGGAACTATGCAGACGGATTAACCACGAATGGACACGAATGAACACGAATAGGAGAGGAAACTCGGATGCAGCCCGTCCGTGGTCCCGCTCACTGTTTGGCCTGCGCGGAAGTGACGATTTTCCCAGGTCTTCATTCGTGTCGATTCGTGTCCATTCGTGGTTAACTGAATCGTTCCGGCTCAGGGCCCCCGTCTAGCTGAACGAGCTCCGGCTTACGTGCGATCGTAGCGCTGGCTTCAGCCGGAACCCCCGCGTCCCAGTGACGTGCAGATGCTAGCCATTGGCGAGAGGGCCTGCGCCGGCCTGTAGTCGGGCAAAAAGAGCATAAACTCATCGGAGAATTCGCTATCCAAACCATCGGATTCTGGTAAGAAGGCCGGGCTGTCGCCGGCCGACCTCGTTGTGTTACCGAGCGCTCCCGTGACCTCCCGCTGGCCGTCCATGCCGGTGGGAGACACCTGGAGCTCCCGCTCATCGCCATGAAGTTCGCTGGCGGCCCGTTCGCCAGGCCTGCGGCTACCGTTTCCTCCCTTCCGGGAGCCCCAGGGCTGACGAGCTTAGCTCGCTCATGCCCCCTTCACCCCGTCCGACCGCCTGGTTTCTGCCTATCCCGCGCCTGCCGCGGTGGGCGCTTTTCCTCGGCCTTTGGTTTCTCTCGATCCTGACTCTGTTGCGCGTCGCCGCGCACCTCTCGTTCGGAACCGGCGACGCGCCGGTCGGCCGGACGGCTGCGGCGTTCTGGCTGGGGCTGCGTTTTGACCTCCGGGTGGTCTGCTACGCCCTGCTGGCGCTGCTGGTGCTGGGAGCCTTCCGCGGGTTCGATCCCTTCCGCTCAGGCCGGGCACGGCGCGGCTGGCTGGCGGCATACGCGGGGTTCGCGGTCGCCCTGGCGGTGTTCTACGGCGCCGACTTCATTCATTATGGTTACCTTGGCCAGCGACTGAACGCCTCCGCGCTGGGATATCTCAAGGATGCCCGCGAATCCGCCCTCATGGCCTGGCAGACGTATCCCGTGGGCTGGATCACGCTCGGACTCGGGGCGGGTGTGGCACTGGTGGCGGCCGGGGTCCGCGCGCTGCATCGCCACGCGGCGGCCGCGCCCGTCGTGGAGCTGCGGCGGGCGGGTCGGATCGCCTGGACGGTGGTCCCGATCCTCGCGTGCCTCGTCGGCATCTTCGGCCGGCTGGGCCAGTACCCTCTGCGCTGGAGCGACGCCTTCGACCTTCGTGACGACGCCAGCGCGCACCTCGCCCTCAATCCGTTTCAGTCGTTCTTCAGCTCGCTGAGTTTTCGGACCCCGCCGCCCGACCTGCAGAAAGTGCAGGAGCATTACCCGCTCCTCCGCGACTACCTGGGCCTCACGTCCGAAACCCAAAACCCCGAACTCAAAACCCAAAACCCAAAACTCAAAACCCAAAACCCAAAACCCAAAACCGAGATCCCCACCGCCGTCACCTTCGAGCGCCGGGTTGCCGCGCCGTCGCCCGCCGCGCCGGGTCGCCCGCCGAACGTGGTTCTGGTGCTGTGCGAGTCGTTCAGCGCGTACAAGAGTTCGATGTGGGGCAACCCGCTCGATCCGACGCCCTTCTTCGCGTCGCTGTGCCGGGACGGCGTGTTCTTCGACAATTGCTTCACGCCGCACATCGGCACCGCGCGCGGGGTTTGGGCCACGGTCACCGGGATCCCTGACGTGGAACCGGTCAAGACCGCCAGCCGGAACCCGGCGCTGGTGGACCAGCATACGATCATCGACGATTTCACCGGGTACGAGCGGTTCTATTTCATCGGCGGGAGTTCGAGTTGGGCCAACATCCGCGGGCTGCTGACGAACAACATCGCCGGCCTGCAGCTGTACGAGGAAGGCAGCTACCGTTCCCCGCGCATCGACGTGTGGGGGATCAGCGACAAGAACCTGCTGCTCGAGGCGAACGACGTCCTGTCCACCCGCCAGACCCCTTTCTTCGCCTTGATCCAGACGGCGGACAATCACCGCCCGTACACGATTCCCCGGGAGGACCTCGGCGAGTTTGTGCCGGTCGAGGTGTCAGCCTCCGACCTGCAGCGGAGCGGCTTCGAGTCCAATGCGGAGCTCAACGGTTTTCGCTACAGCGATTTTGCGCTGCGCAAGTTCATGGAGGCGGCCCGGCAGTCGCCCTATTTCGCCGACACGATCTTTGTCTTCATCGGTGACCACGGTATCGCGGGCCGCGCCGGGGCGCCTTTCCCGCCGGCGTGGACGGAACAGGGGCTCACCGCCTATCACGTCCCGCTGCTTTTCTACGCACCCGGCCGGCTGCGCCCGGAGCGGATCCATTCCGTCGCCTCGATGGTGGATGTGCTGCCCACCGTGGCGGGGCTCGCCGGTATTCCCTATCGCAATACGGGACTGGGCCGCGACCTGATCCGCCAGCAGGCGGTGGACGGGGGCCGCAGCAACGCCGCGTTCGTCGTGGACCACCACTCGCGCACGATCGGCGTCGTGCAGGGTTCCTACTATGCCGCCTTCCACCGGGAGTCCGGCCGGGAGGACTTCGTCTGGGCTGATTTCGCCGCGCCGCCGCCGCCCGCCCCGGCCGCCGACGCGGAGGTGCGCGCCGGGTACCGGCGCTTCGCCGAGGCCCTGCACGAGACCGCCCGCTTTCTGCTGTTGCACAACCCCAAGGCCCCGGGTCGTTCCCCGTCGGCCGTCGCCGCCGTCACCCCTGGTCCGTCGCCCCTCCCCGGGGCCGCCCCTTTACCCCATGCGCATCGAGCCCCCTCGCGTTGAACTCACCCCCGTGGCTGCCGTCGGTACGGTGCTGGCCGAAGATCGGCCCGCGCCGCTCGTCGTCGACCACGCCCGGCGGAGGTCGGCCCGCCTGCATCCGTGGCTCCGCGTGGGCTTGATGGTCGCCACCGTCGTCCTGGCCGCCGGCGTGTCGCGGGACGCCTCGGACCGCGGCCTGGATGCGCCGGACCGGCTCGCCGCCGTGCGTCCGGTCTCCCTCAACCCCGCGGAGGCATCGCCGTTTTTTGCCCAATCCTGGGTCGCGGATCTCGGGCACACGCCGTCCGCGCACAGCAGCACGATCTGTCTGCTCCCGGGCGGGGATCTGTTTTCCGTCTGGTTCGGAGGATCGCGCGAAGGCGCCAATGATGTGGCGTTGTACTCCTCGCGGCGGAGCCCGGGGCAGGCGTGGTCGAAACCGGAGAAGGTCGTCGACCGCGCGCTCGCGCAGTCCGAACTCGACCGCCGGATCAAGAAGGTGGGCAACGCCGTGGTCTTTCCGGACCGCAACGGCATGCTCTGGATGATTTATGTGACGGTGTCGGTCGGCGGCTGGTCCGGCAGCGCGCTCAACATCAAGTCTTCGCCGGACGAGGGGCGCACGTGGAGCGAGTCGCAGCGGCTGACGGTCAATCCGTTCCTCAATCTCAGTTCGCTCGTCCGCCACAAGCCGATCTACGCGCGCGACGGCCGAATCGGCGTGCCCATCTATCACGAGATGGCGGTGAAGTTCCCCCAGATGCTGTGGCTCACTCCCGGGCCCAACGGCACGGTGGCCGACTACCGCGTCCGCAGCCTTGGCGCCGACTTCGACCTCATTCAACCGACGCTTGTCCCGCTGAAGGAGGACCGGGTTCTGATGCTCCTGCGCGACGGCAGCGCGGAGCGGAAGCTGCGCAAGAGCTATTCCCACGACAACGGCTGGACCTGGTCGGAAACGGAGGCCGGCGAACTCCCGAATCCGGACTCCGCGGTGGACGCCCTGCAGCTGCGTGACGGCCGGATCCTGCTGGCGTACAACCACGCGGTCGACGGCCGCGAGAACCTGCGGCTGGCGATCTCCAGCGATGAGGCCCGCACCTGGCTGAAGGGACCGATCATCGAGGCCGCCCGGCAGAAGGAATACTCCTATCCGCACCTGGTCGAGGACGCCGGAGGGCGCATCCATCTTACTTATACCTGGCAGCGCGAGCGCATCCGGCACGTCGAGTTCAACGTCGCCTGGCTGGATGCGCAGGTGAGCCGGCTGACCGGCGCGATGGCCTCGTTCCCATGAACGGCGTGATTCCGACCGTTTACTATGCCCTGGTCTGCACGCTGGCCGTGTGGCTGGGGCTGTTGGGACTGCGGACGAAGGTGCGTCGCGTCCTCCGGCGGGATCGCGGCCACCCCCCCGCGGGGAGCGCAGCGCCCACGGTGGAGGCAATGGCGGCGAAACTGGGGCTGGGCGCGATCGCGGCGCTCATCGCCCTGGTTCCGGCTGGCGGGCTGCCCTTGTGGAAATGGGCCTTCAGTTTCTGTCCCAATCCGAGCCTCCCGCTGCTGGCCGCGATCTGCGCCGCGCTGGCGCCCCGGCTTTTCCGCGTGACGCTCTTCGGTCCGGCGGACTGGCGGGCCGCCTGGCGCTGCGGGGCCATCGTTGGCACGGTGCTTTATCTTCAGCCGTTCTGCCTGCCGGGTTTCGATCTGTATTATTGGGGCTCCCACCCGCATGTCGTGGCGTGGACCCTGGCGCTGGCCGCGCTCGGCTTCCTCGGGGCGGGTCTTCGCTTCGGCGTGGTTTTCCTTCTCGCCCTGGCCGCGTACGCCGGCCGCCTGCTGGAGTCGCACAATGGGTGGGAGTATACGATGGATCCGTTTTACTGGATGATCAGCGTTGGCCTGGTGGCCCTCCACGGAGCCCGGGCGGTCGTCGGCCGCCTAGCCGGAAGGCCGGAGGGCCGGAGGACCTGAGGGCCGGAGGGCCGGAAGGCCGGAGGACCGGAAGGCCGGAGGGCCGGAAGGCCGGAGGGCCGGAGGGCCGGAGGGCCGGAGGCCGAAAGCTGAAAAGCTGAAATGCTGAAATCGGCGGCGAGGTCGCCGCATCTCAAATCTCAAATCTCAATTCTCAAATCCCGGCGCAGCTCTCACTTTCACTCTCACTTTCACTTTCACCTTCCCTTTCACCTTCCCTTTCCCTTTCCCCTTCATTCTCACTTCTTGCCGCCGTGCGCGGCCCGGGTTTCTGTGTTCCCTGCATGAAGTTGATCGATTTGAACCGGCAGGGCGGCATTGGCGCCAATTCTCTTTTTCTCCAGATCGGCGGGTTTAACCTGTTGGTGGATTCGGGACTGAATCCCAAGACCCCCGGGGTCGGCGCGCTGCCGGATTTCAAGCTCCTGCGAAACGTCGCGCTCGACCTGATCATCGTCACCCACTGCCACCTCGACCACATCGGCGGGCTGCCGGTGGTCATGCGGCAGCATCCGAAGACCCCCGTGCTCCTCACGACGTCGAGCCGGATGCTGATCGAAAAGATGCTGCACAATTCGGCGAACGTGATGCAGAAGCAGAAGGAGGAGGACAACGTCCCGGGGTATCCGCTCTTCACGCACGAGGATGTGGAGCGGCTGGGCCGCCGCTTCCAGACGCTGCCTTACCGCAAGGCGCTCCGGTTCCGCGGGCGGAAGGACGAGATCGAGATCATGTTTCATCGTTCCGGGCACGTGGCCGGGGCGACGGCGGTGGAGATCACCCACGGCGGCCGCCAGATCTTCATCACGGGCGACGTCATGTTCGAGGACCAGCGGACGCTGAAGGGCGCGCGTTTTCCCGCCGGGCATTTTGACACGCTGGTCATCGAGACGACGCGCGGCACGACCGAACGCGCGTTCGGCAAGGAGCGGGTGCACGAGATCGCCCGGCTCATGGCCTCGATCAACGCGACCATCGCCGCCGGCGGCTCGTTCCTCCTCCCTGTCTTCGCCCTGGGGCGCATGCAGGAGATCCTGTCCGTCTTCCACGACGCCCGGCGCTTCGGCCGGTTGATCGACTGTCCGATCTACGTGGCCGGGCTCGGCATGGGCCTCGCGGACATCTTCGACGAGGTTTCCCGCAAGACCCAGGACGTGCAGTTCGACCGGAAGATCCTGAAGGAACTGCGGGTAAAACCGCTGCCGCGCACGATCAAGCCGGGGGTGGATCCCAAGCAGAATGCCCTCTACCTGATCAGCTCCGGCATGCTGGTGGAGCGGACGCCGAGCTACACCCTGGCCTCCGGCCTGCTCGGCGGCCCCCGCAACACCATTGGGTTCGTGGGGTATTGCGATCCCGATACGCCAGGCGGAAAGCTGCTGGCGACGGCGCCGGGGAAGAAATTCGAGTTCACCGCCGTCGGCGTGAAGACGCAGGTGAAGGCCCGCGTCGAACGCTTCGAGCTCAGCGGACACGCCGAACGGAACGAGTTGCTGGAGTTCGCCGTGCAGACGCAGGCGCGCAGCATCGTGCTGACGCACGGCGATCCGGCAGCGCGCCGGTGGTTTGCCGACCAGCTGGCCCAGGCCCTGCCCAAGACCAAGGTTATCGACCCCGTGCCGCTGAAGAGTTGCGTCGTGTAAGATCCGAGGGACGGAGCACACTCACGCGTCAACCCCGGCCGAGCACCCGCGAAAACGCCTCCGGCGGCGGGAACTTGACCAGGTAGTCATCCGCGCCGAGTTCGCGCGCGCGGGCCACGTCCCGGGGTTCGTTCGAGCCGGACAGCATGATCACGCGGATGTCGCGGAGGTGATCCTGGTTCCGGATCCAGCGCAGCGTTTCGAACCCATCGAGGTGTGGCATCTTGATATCCAGAAAAACGATGCCCGGCGCCGGTTTTTTCTGAACCTCGAGTGCGCCCAGCAGGTCGATCACCTCTGCGCCATCGGCACAGGTCAGGATGTCACCGGTCACGCCGGCCTTCTGGAGGGAGCGCCGCGCGAAAAACAGGTCGTCGGGATCATCGTCCGCGACGAGCACGGGGGCGCTGGGCACCGAAGGCATCGCCCACCAGTAGGTCTGATCCGCCCGGTGCGCAAGGACGCGACGCCATTCCCGCGCCGGGGGCCGGGGCGCAACCCATGACCCGCGGCACCGGCCGGGGTAATATAGGTCTGGTGCCTGAAGCGCGCCGCGGTCAGACTTACCCTCCGTCCGGGTGCCTTATGAGCACGCCGTCCTCCTCGCAACCCTGCCATGAACCGACTCCTGACACCGCCTAATTCTGCCACCGGAATCGCCGGGCTCGACGCGATCCTGAAGGGTGGCCTGCCGGCCAACCGCCTGTATCTCGTCAAGGGAGACCCCGGCGTCGGGAAAACGACGCTGGCCCTGCAGTACCTGCTCGCGGGGGTCGCGGCCGGGGAAAGCTCCATGTACATCACGCTGTCGGAGACCCGGGATGAAATCCAGGCGGTGGCGCAGTCGCATGGCTGGGACTTGGAGCGCGTGACGATCTTCGAGCTCTCCGCCCTGGAGCACCAGTTGACCCAGGAGGCGCAGAACACGGTGTTTCAGCCCTCGGAGATCGAACTCAACCAGACGACCGAGCTGCTTCTGGAACGCATCCGGGCGGCCAAGCCGCGCCGGCTCGTGATCGATTCGCTGTCCGAACTGCGGCTGCTGTCCGACACGCCCCTCCGTTACCGCCGGCAGATGCTGGCGCTGAAACAGTTTTTCGCGGGGCGAGAGATGACGGTGCTGATGCTCGACGATCACACGGGTCCCGGCGGTGGGGATCTGCACGTTCAGAGCATCGCGCATGGCGTGATCACGATCGAGCAGTTGGAGACCGACTACGGCGCTGACCGCCGCCGGGTGAAAATCAACAAGCTTCGCGGCGTCAATTTCGTGGGCGGCTACCACGATGCCGTCATCGTGCCGGGCGGGATGCGGATCTACCCGCGATTGATCGCCGCCGAACATGGGCACGACTTTCCGGCTGACCGGGTGGGCTCCGGCATCAAGGGCATCGACGACCTCCTCGGCGGGGGCATCGACCGCGGCACCAGCTGCCTGCTGTTGGGGCCGGCGGGCGCGGGCAAATCGACGATTGTGCTCCAATTTGCCGTCGCTGCGGCCGCGCGCGGCGAGAAGGTCCTCATTTACCTGTTCGAGGAAACCGAACGCACCCTCCTGGCTCGCGCGGCCTCTGTCGGCATGCGCCTGGAGGAATCGCTGCGCAGCGGCTTGATCAAGCTGGTGCCGATCGATCCTGCCCAGATGGCGCCGGGGCAGTTTGTGTCCCAGGTGCGGGCGGCGGTGGAGGAGCACGCGACGCGGATGGTCGTGATCGATTCGCTCAATGGCTACCTCCAGGCGATGCCGAACGTGAGGTACCTCGAGATCCAGCTGCACGAACTGTTCTCCTTCCTCTCACACCAGGGGGTGGTGTGCCTGATGACCGTCGCGCAGCACGGCCTCATGGGCCAGATGAGCGCGCCGGTCGACCTGACCTATCTTGCGGACACGGTGATTCTCCTGCGCTACTTCGAGTCCGCCGGCCGGATCCACAAGGCCATCTCGGTGGTGAAGAAACGCATCGGCAGGCATGAAGATACGATCCGCGAATTTCGCATCTCGTCCTCGGGCCTGGAGGTGGGCCCCCCGTTGGAGAACTTCCACGGTGTGCTGACCGGCACTCCCATCTTCAAGGGGGACGAGGGGGAGATGCTGCCCCGGACGTAGATGACCGTATCGGAAGACATCCTGGTGGTGGCGCCGATCGGCGCTGACGGAGCGAACATCCGCGAAGCCCTTGCCCAGGCCGGCTTGCAGCCCCGGCTTTGCCGCGATTCCCAGGAGGCCGCCGCCGGCATTCGCGCCGGCGCCGGGGCGCTGCTCGTGACGGAGGAGGCCGTCATGGGCGACCGCCAGGGCGCGTTCGCCGCGGCCCTCGAGGCCCAGCCCCCGTGGTCGGACCTGCCGGTCATCCTGGTGGCCTCGAGCAGCACCCTCCCGCAATGGGCCAGACATGCCTCGAGGGCCCTCGGCGATCGCAGCAATGTGACGCTGATCGGACGGCCCTTGCAAAAAGTCACCCTGGTGGCGGCGGTGCGCGCGGTGCTGCGCGCCCGGCGCCGGCAGTATCAGGTCCGTGATCTGCTGCGGGAGAATGCCGCGCTGCTGACTTCACTCGAGCGGCGGGTCGAGGAGCGGACCGCGAAACTCCAGGAACTCGTCACCGAGTTGGAATCGTTTTCGTACAGCGTCTCGCACGACCTGCGTGCGCCCCTGAGGGTGATGGCGGGCTATGCGAAGGTGCTGCTGGAGGATCATGGTGAAACGCTTACGCCGGCGGTGCACGATTACGTGGATCGCATCGCGCGCGCGGCCGAACGGATGGATCAACTGACGCGCGACGTCCTTGCGTACACCCGGCTGTCGCGCGGCGAAGCGGTGATGGAGGACGTCGCTCTCGACACGCTCGTGCACGATCTGCTGGACCAGTATCCTGAGCTGGCGGCGGCGCGGGATGCGATCGCCGTGCGCCCGGGGCTGGCGCCCGTGCGCGCCCATCCGCCGGCGATGGCCCAGGCCATCGCGAACCTCATCGGCAACGCCGTGAAGTTCGCGCGGGCCGGCGTGCCGCTGCGCATCGAGGTGTACACGGAACCGGTGGGCGACCGGGTCCGCATCGTCGTGCGGGATAATGGCGTCGGCATCGCGGAGGCGTACCACGAGAAGATTTTTCGCCTCTTCGAACGGGTGGCGGGGCGCGACGTGCCCGGGACCGGCATCGGCCTGGCGATCGTGAAGCGCGCCGCCGAGCGCATGGGCGGCACGGTTGGCGTCACCTCGGTCCTGGGCGAAGGCTCCGCCTTTTGGATCGAGCTGCCCCGGGCCGGCACCGCTGGCGGGAAGGCGGACTAGCCCGGCTCCGTATGCGTACGGCGCATGGGGGCCATGTTGCAGGTGCAGTAGCGCTGCGACGGCATCGGGGGTATCGTGGGAAAGGCCGGAGGGCCGGAAGGCCGGAGGGCCAGAGGGCCGGAGGGCCAGAGGGCCAGAGGGCCAGAGGGCCGGAAGGCCGGAGGGCCAGAGGGCCGGAGGGCCAGAGGGCCGGAAGCTGAAAAGCTGAAATCTGAAACGCTGAAATCTGAAATCTGAAATCTGAAATCGGCGGCGAAGGCCGCCGATCTCAAATCTCAAATTTCAAATCTCAAATTCCGGCGCAGCCGGCAGGCCGCATCTCAAATTTCAAATCTCAAATCCCGGCGCAGCCGGCAGGCCGCATCTCAAATCTCAAATCTCAAATCTCAAATCCGGGCGCAGCCGGGGGCGGCGAAGGTCGCCGCATCTCAAATTTCAAATTTCAAATCCCGGCGCAGCCGGCACGCTTGACAATCCGTTTTTTAGAGCCACTGGTCCGTTCACGGTGAACCCCAACACGCATCAGAAATTTATTTTCTGCGCCCGCCTGCAACAGGCGGCGGCTCGTGCGTTGCATATCTGCCCGGGCCTGCCCGGTGCCGGTTGCTGAAGGTCCTCGGCCCGCTTTTCCCGGGCCGCCCGACCCGAGGCACGGCTCCGGGTTGAACTCGTTCCGGCCTTCCGCGGCGCGTCGCTGACGCCCGCGTCCTGACCCCACGCCGCGCTTTCGCGCGGTCACGTTACGCAACCGCCTCCTTCGTTCCGCGCGTCGTCGCGGTCGAAGCCGGCTCACCCTGGACCACGCTCATGACCATCCTTCACGTCACCGATTTTCACTTCACGGCCCGCTGGTACCACTGGCTGCTGCATCAGGCGCCGGCTCACGATCTGACCGTGCTGTCCGGCGATCTGCTGGACCTGGCCAGCGCGACCCCGCAGCGGCGACAGATCGAGTGGATGACCGACTGGCTCGGCCGCTACTCCCGTCCACTTTGCATTGCCAGCGGCAACCATGATCTCGAGTGGCACGACCCGTCGGAGCGGTGGATGCCGGCGTATTGGCTGCGCTTCGTCGACAATCCGAACGTCTGGAGCGACGGCCAGCGCGTGGTCCTGGACGGGACGTCCGTGCTGAATCTCGGCTGCACCACGTGGCCCAAGGGCGGAGGCGCCGAGGTCTGGGTCGTGCACGCCGGGCCGACGAATCTGCCGGTGACCGCGCACGTAAGCGGGGGTGACGGCGGCGACCCTGCGATGGCGGCGGCGGTGCTCCGGCACGCGCCGCGGCTGGTTCTGTCGGGTCACGTGCACGATCCCGTGTCCTGGTGGCATCGGGACGGTGACACGCTCTTCCTGAACCCCGGTCACGCGCCCGGGGCCGAAATCCCCAATCACATTCTCGTGCGGACGGACGATCTGAGCTGCCGGTTCTTCGGACCGGCCGGCGAGGAGTTCCGCCCCGCCGAAGCTTCGCGCGAGCCGGCTCGCGAGTTAGCCGCCGCCGTTCCGGCCTGAAGGCGGAGCGCCGGAGGGCGCGAGGGCCGGAAGGCCAGAGGGCCAGAGGGCCGGAGGGCCAGAAGGCCGGACGCGAGCGCGTCCGGCCCGGCCCTCCGGTCCTCCGGTCCTCCGGCCCTCCGGCCTTCCGGCCGCCCTCCGGCCACAGCCCACCCACCAACAATAAAAACCAACATGAATACCTCCCTTCGAACTCCGCTCAGCAACAACCATCTCCGCCGCATGCAAGGCTGGGCCCGTGCTCTGTACCCGGGTGATTACCACGACCGCTGCGCGGTGCTGGTCGAATATCTGGCGCAGCTGGATGACGACACGGCGGCCGCGCTGATCAAGCAGGGCTGGCCGGACGTGCTGGCCGCCGCCGAGCGCGACTGGCCGGAAGCGTTTGCCGCCTGGAAGCAACCGCCGGCCGAGTGAAGGCCAGAAGGCCGGAGGGCCGGAAGGCCGGAAGGCCAGAAGGCCGGACGCGAGCGCGTCCGGCCCGGCCCTCCGGTCCTCCGACGCTCCCGCCTGGTCCTCCGGCCCTCCGGCCCTCCGGCCCTCCGGCCGTCCCTCTCAACCTCAACCCACGTCTTATAACCATGAATACACTCACGACGATTCTTCCGACCCCGGCTCCCTCGCTCACGCCGACCAAGACCATCCTGGTGAAAGCCGGTTTCCAATGCTCCATCCTCACGCTCGCTCCGGGCGATGAAACCCCGCGGCGCGAAGCCGGTGAGGTGGAGGAGCATCTCCTCTTCGTGATCGAAGGGCACGCGACCGTCCGCGCTGGGGACATCAACACGATGATCAAGCAGGATGACGCGCTCCTGATCCCGAAGGGGATGGCGCACCTCATTGCCGCCGGCCCAACCGGTTGGGTCAGGATCCTGCGGGTGGACGCCCCGCCCCGTCGCGATGAGACCCCCCGGCTTGTGACGCTCGACCCCGGCCGAAGCTGAGCCGACCTCTCGCCGCCCGCCCGTACCCCGGGCGGGCTTTTTTGGTTTCAGCAGCCTGAAGCGCTGCAGCTACCCGACGGCCTTCGGACACCCCACTTTTCCGCGCCTGCAGCTCGCGTCTGCGGTAGCACCAGAGCTTCAGCCTGGTGGCTCGGGTTCAGGGTCTCCGGTTCGCATTCGTCGTCGCGCCGGCCTTCCAGCCTGGAGCCTGCGGACGGGTAGGGGACCCACCTTCCCCGGAGGGCCCATTTTCTGCTTTCATTTAGGTCGGTGGGCCCTACGTTCCTGAACTCCCGACCTGCCCGCAACGGCGGTTGGGAAAGACCCGGAGAGGTGGCAGAGTGGTCTATCGCACCGCACTCGAAATGCGGAGTGTCGAAAGGCACCGTGGGTTCGAATCCCACCCTCTCCGCCAGCTTTGCGCAGCAAAGCTGGCGGCTCGCGAAGCGAGCGTGACGCGCAGCGGCGCCGAGGTGGGATATGGGGCACGCGGAGCGTGAGTGCGGAGCACCTGCGAAGCAGCCAATCCCACCCTCTCCGCCAGCTTTGCGCAGCAAAGCTCGCGGCTCGCGAAGCGCCGGGTCACCTACCGGCCCGTCGGCATCAAAGCAGGCTCGCCGTTTTTACGTTGGCGATCTTCCTCCGCCATCCGGGCGCGAACGCCGTCCTCGACACCCGTGCCTTCAGGCATGGGATGATACAAGGAGGCTTGGGTCGGAGCCGATGGGGGCGCCGTGTCGATTTGATATTTCTGAGCGATGTTCCCCGAGATGCGTTCCGTCAGGTCCGGGAACAGGCGATGGGAAGTGTAGGACCCTTTGGCCTTCCACCCGACGGCCACTTCCTCGCGGGGATTGACCGCAGTCCTCACAATAGCGTCGACGACCTTTGACGGGTCGTCCATCGCCGCCATGCGAGGAGACTTTCCGGTGTAGTTTGCGGCGTGCCGCCACCAAGGCGTGTCCACGGCCCACGGCATGATCGTGGCGACCTTGATCTTCTCTTGCCCGTTCAGCCGCAGCTCCTCGTTGAGCGCCCGCCCCAAGCTGAGCACTCCGGCCTTGGTCGCCGAGTAGGTCGCTTGGTAAGCGAGGGGCACCTCACTATCAATTGAGCCGATGTTCACCAAGGTCCCTTGCCCTTGCCTGCGAAACTGTCGTAGGGCAACATGGCTGCCGTAAACCACCCCCTTGAGGTTGACGTCGATCAGTCGCGAGTAGTCTTCCATGGGTGCATCCTCGAAGCGGCTGATGACGCCCACGCCCGCGTTGTTGACCCAAACATCAATCCGGCCGAACCGCTGGACGGCGGCCTCCGCGAGGCGCGACACCGCGCCCGCATCGGCAACATCGGTCGTGACCACGAGCGCACGGGCGCCCTTGGCTTCGCATTCGCGGGCGACTTCCTCGAGTAGATGGGTCCGCCGGGCGGCGAGCACGACGTCTGCGCCTTGTTCGGCGAACTTGACTGCCGCACCGCGACCGAAGCCGCTCGACGCGCCAGTGATGACGACGACCTGTCCACGGATAGCCGATTGCGGCGCGTGCGCGCATCCCGCGAAGAAGAGAGCGACGGGGAAAAAGGCGCAGCCACGGAGCAGACGAAATTTGAACATCCCTTCACTCTAGCGGAAGGCTGCCTGCGGGATAGTGGGTCCTGACCTCAAGAGCCCGGCACTTAAACCGGAACTATGCAGACGGATTAACCACGAATGCACACGAATGAACACGAATAGGAGAGGATACTCGAATGCAGCCCGTCCGTAGTCCCGTTCACTGTTCTGTGCCTGCGCGGAAGTGATGATTTTCCCAGGTCTTCATTCGTGTCGATTCGTGTCCATTCGTGGTTAACTGAATCGTTCCGGTTAAGGCGACCTGCTGGGCGCGCGCGGGCTCACGGACATTGTCGTCAGTTCCGGGAGGAATCCTGGAGGCGTCGAGAAAAGCTTGGTGGCAGGTGTCAGAGCAAAGCCGACGAAAGCGGCGGCGAGGCGGAGGGTGGGTGTCATGCGAGGGCTCCCTAGGGGGCCAAATCGCGCTTCCAAGTTGTCGCGCATATTACGAGAGTTACACGTGCCTCATGACTTCGGAGAAAATCTGGCTATTTCTCCTCTCCGCACTGCCCGCGCGGCGCAGTTCCTTCCCGGCCAGTCTCTGCGGGCAATTGAAGAAGTCCGGAGCGATCGCGCTCAAGCCTTCGACGCGACGCTGCGCAAGCGATCATGAGCAACCCCACCTTTTCTCAGCCGGCGGACGACGCCGTCAACGCCCCCGCCGAACCCTACGGCAAACTCTTCCTCCGCTTCCTGCGTTTCGGCTCGCTCGCCTGGGGCGGCCCGGTGGCGCAGATCGACATGATCCGGCAGGAACTCGTCGCGGAGGAGAAATGGGTGTCGCCCGGCCATTTCAAACGCTTGCTCGCCATCTACCAAGTGCTTCCCGGGCCGGAGGCCCACGAATTGTGCGTGCATTTCGGGATGCTCTCGCGCGGCCGGATCGGCGGCCTGCTCGCAGGGCTCGGCTTCATGCTGCCGGGTTTCATCCTTATGTTTCTGCTCTCGTGGTTGTATCTTTCCGTGAATATCGGAGCGACGGCGTTTCAGGCGGTGTTTCTCGGGATTCAGCCCGCCGTGATCGCGCTGATCGTGCGCGCGTGCCACCGGATCGGCGGACACTGCCTCAGCAACGCGCCATTGTGGGCCATCGGCCTGCTCGCCGCCCTCGGTGAGCTGCTGGGCGTGTCCTTCTTCCTCACGCTCCCGCTTTCAGGTCTGGCGTATGTCGCCGCGGCGCGAAAGCGCTGGAGGTGGGCCATCATGGTCGCAGCGATCTTCGCGGTGACGCTGTGGCAGCTGTCCCCGGTCATTGCCGGCCAGGAGCCGTTGCTTCCGAGGCACGAGCAGCTCACGAGCGCGGAGACCCGTCAGACCGGGCAGGCCACCGCGCCCGCGCTTTTCGGTTCGGGGTTGCGCGCGGGACTGCTCACGTTCGGGGGCGCCTACACGGCGATCCCATTCCTGCGTGAAGACGCGGTCGAGCGCGGCGCCTGGATGTCGGAGCGGGACTTTATCGATGGCGTGGCGCTCTCCGGCATGCTGCCGGCGCCGTTGATTATTTTTTCGACGTTCGTCGGCTATTCTGGCGGAGGACCGCTCGGCGCGCTCGCGATGACCCTCGGGGTCTTCCTCCCCGCGTTTCTTTTCTCGATCGTGTTCTTCCGGCACCTCGAAGCCGTCATCCACCACCCGACGCTCCACAGTTTCCTCGAAGGCGTAACGGCCGGCGTGGTCGGGCTCATCGCGATCACGACCGTACGCCTGGGGGTCACCGCGATCCCCAACGGGAAGGCCGCGCTGATCTTTGTCGCGGCGCTCGTGGTGATCTATCGCTGGAAAAACAAGCTCGCGATCCCGGCCATCGTCGTCGGTGCCGGGCTGCTGGGCTGGGTCGCATTCAACTGAGGAAGCCGCGTCATGACTGCACCGGCCGTCGGCGCCCCCGCCTGGCCATGGGAAATTGTCCGCAACGCCGTTCCGTCTCGACCTCGGGCCCGAGTCCCTTTTTCGGGTGGGGTGACGCCCCCGCGGCTTGCATCACACTGGCGATCGACAACGTTCTGCGCCGTGCGTCGTCTCCTTTCCACCGTGGCCCTGGGTTTTGCCTGGCTTTGTGCCAACGGCGCCATCTGGGACGTCGCCCAAGTGGTGGCCTGGGGGCGGATGTTTGCCAATTATTCGGAAACGATGTCCATGGGGGCGGCGCTCGCCGAAACGCTTGATCCGGCCAAGCCCTGTCCACTCTGCCTGAGTGTGGCCGCCGCCAAAGGGAAAAGCCGCTCCGAGGCCTCCCTGCCCGGAGGACAGAGGGACGTGACCAAGATCGTCCTCACTCTGCAATGGAACGAGCCGCCGGTGTTCTCGCCGCCCCGGCGCGAATGGGGCCCGGTCGCGGGGGCGACGGGGCTGCTGCGGCGCGAACGAGTACCGGTGCCGCCGCCCCGAGGCTGAGCCTGGGATGGAGTGACAGGTACGACTGCGCCACGGATTCAGCGCCGCGCGGTCGCCCCACGCGCCGGCTCGCAGCTCCTGCTGCGGGTGGCGTTCAACCCGGAGGCCGGCTTCCCGTCGGCCCGGACAACTCCGCAGCCTTGGTGCCGGAACGCCAGGTGGCGTCTCTCGCAGCCGGGTGGCGGCCTCGAACCCGCTCAGCATGAAATTTCCCTTTACTGGTCTCATCTCGCTCACTCTAGCTGCCGCTGCGGCCCAGCCGGCTCTCTCCGCGCAGGGTGACCCGCCGCTGCAACTAGCCCGGTTGCACGTCACGGCCAGCCGCGCCGAGTCGCTCACGGCGGCCGCCCTGGACACCGCCCGCGCGGAGCTTGCGTTGACGCCGGGCGGGGTCGAAACCGTCGACGCGCGGCGCTTCCTGCGCGGGCGCGCCTCCACGCTTGAGGACACGTTCGCCCTTTCAGCGGGCGTCATCGCGCAGTCGCGGTTTGGCGCCGATGAAGCCCGGCTTTCGATCCGCGGCTCCGGCTTGCAGCGCACGTTCCATGGCCGGGGGTTGCGCGTGTTGCAGGACGGGGTGCCGCTCAACCTGGCGGACGGGAGCTTCGACATGCAGGCGATCGAGCCGCTGGCGACCGCGTACGTGAACGTGTGGCGGGGAGCGAATGCCGTCGCCCTGGGCGCGTCCACCCTCGGCGGCGCCATCGACTACGTGTCGCGCACCGGACGCACCGCGGCCGGGGCGTGGTCGCGCGTCGAACTCGGGAGCTGGGGGTACCTTCGCGCGAGCCTGGCTGGGGGAGCGGCCGGCCGAGGGGCGGATGGGTTTGTCTCGTTCTCGCACCACGAGCAGGACGGATTTCGCGATCACGCGCGGCAGAGTAGTCAGCGCGTGTTCGCCAACACCGGCCACGTGCTGGCCCCGCAGGTGGAGACGCGCTTTTATGTGACCGGTGTCCGAACCCGTTCGGAGTTGCCCGGCAGTCTGACGTGGACGCAGTTGCGGACCGATCCCGCGCAGGCGGCCGCCACCCAGCTCGCGCTGCATCAGAAGCGGGATTTCGAACTCCTTCGTGTGGCGAACCGGACGACGTGGCAGCAGGGTCCGACGCGCTGGGATTTCACGGCGGCGTGGAGCTACAAGGATCTTGATCATCCGATCTTCCAGGTCATCGACCAGCGGTCGAACGATCTGACTCTGGGGACGTCGGCGTCTCACAAGGGCGAGCTGGCTGGGCGCGGCTACCAGTTGCGGGCCGGCGCGCTGTTCACGCGGGGCAGCATCGACGCCGCGAACTTCGTGAATGCCGGCGGGCGGCGCGGTCCGCTCGTCGCCGCCGCGACCCAGACGGCCACGAACCTCGAGGCCTTTGTCGAAAACCAGATCGTGCTGGGCCGGGGCGTGACCCTCGTGCTGGCCGCCAGTGGCGCGGTGAACCGCCGCGCCAACGATCAGAACGTGGGAGCGGCGCCCGACTATGCGCTGACCTACCGTCGGGCCATGCCGAAGCTGGGGCTGCGGTGGGACGCGGCCGACGCGCAGGTGTACGCCAACGTTGCCGGCAGTTATGAGCCGCCCTCGTTCAGCGAGGCCCTCACCCAAAACACCGCCCGACGGGCGCAGACGGCCCGGACCTGGGAACTTGGCACCCGGGGCGTCCGCGGCCCCGTGCGCTGGGACCTGTCGTGGTATCACGCCACCCTGCAGGGGGAACTGCTGTCGTTGGACGACGATAACAACCCGGCGACGCCGGCGGCCACCGTGAATGCGGACGCCACCGTGCACCACGGGATCGAAGCGGCGCTCGAGATCGATCTGCTGGGGGCGACGTGGCAGCGCGGTCATGCGCCGGCTCACCGCCTGGTCTTGCGCGGTGCCTGGACGCACGGTCGCTTCCGGTTCGACGAGGATCCACGCTATGGGCGCAACACGCTGGCCGGCCTGCCGCCGCACCTGATCCGCGCCGAGTTGATGTGGGAGCACCGTGCGGGTTGGTTTGCCGGCCCGCTGGTGGAGGTCGTGCCGGTGAAAACCTTCATCGATTTCCGGAACACCTACGCGGCTCCGTCCCACACGTTGGCCGCGCTGCGCGTGGGTCGGCGGGTGGCGCGGGGCGTCAGCTGGTTTGTGGAACTACGCAACGTACTCGACACCGCCTATGCCGCGACCACGGGGGTGATCGAAAACGCGGCGGGTCGCGATCAACCGCAGTTTCTCCCGGGTGATCGCCGGGCGGTTTACGGCGGCGTCGATTGGGCGTGGTGAACCTCCCGCTCGGATGTAGCGAAGAGCGCCAGCGATTCGATGGGGGGAGGGCAGGGCGAAACCTCAACATCCAACATCCAACATCCAACATCCAACGCGAACATCGAACATCCAACGTCGAACATCGAACATCGAACATCGA
>JAEWKR010000125.1 GCA_023457715.1 Verrucomicrobiota bacterium | reverse complement strand
CAACATCCAACATCCAACCTGGGGGGCAGCTACTCCGATGTAGCGAAGAGCGCCAGCGATTCGATGACTTGAAGCTGATCTCAAATCTCAAATTTCAGATCTCAAATCCCGGACCGAGCCTCCGTGTTCTCCTTGTCCGCCGTAGGCTCGGCGAAGGTGGATGTGTCGGAACTCTGTGCTCTCTGTGGCTACTTCGGAATCCAGGTCGGACCTCGAACGCGATCACGCGATTTTGTTCGCCCCGCGCGCGGGCCCGAGCATATCAGAGCGATCAGCTCGACGTGGAAGCAGCGTTGGCGGTCCGCAACTCGCGCGAATCGCCGCACGTGGGAGCGGGCATTCCGCCCGCTTTTCCAGTCAGCGAAACCCCAATAAACATGGCCAAATCACAAGACTCCAAGAAGCAGACCAAGAAAGCCCCGCAGAAGACGGCGAAGGAAAAGCGCGCCGCCAAGCAGCTGAAGAAGGCCCGCTAGACGTTAGCCTTCCGTCCTCCGGCTTTAGCCGGTGGTGCAGGCGAGATGCCCATTCGGCGCCTCGCCTTTTTTGTCGGCGGATTGTGGTCGCTGCAGCGCTTCAGCCTGGAGGATTGCGGACTCGCGAAGCGAAGTAGCATCCGCCTGCAGGTTGGGCGTTGAGTGTTGGACGTTGGCGGTTGAGCCTTGGGCCCGACGATGCCCTCCAGCCATTTTACCACGCTCGATCTCGTTGTCCTGGCGGGCTACTTCGTGGTCACGCTGGCCGTGGGGCTCGCGTTCTGGAAGCGGAGTCGTTCCGTCGCCGGGTTCACGGCCGCAGAGGGCAGCCTGCCGGGCTGGCTGACCGGACTCTCGATTCTCGGGACCTATGTGAGCAGCATCAGCTTTCTCGCGCTGCCCGGGAAGGCGTTCGCGAGCAACTGGAACTCGTTCGCCTTCAGCCTCTCCATTCCCGTCGCGGCCTGGGTGGCGGTGCGCTGGTTTCTCCCCTTTTACCGCCAGGGCGGACACGTCTCGGCGTACACGCATCTCGAAGCCCGGTTCGGCCATTGGGCGCGGCTGTACGCGAGCGCGTGCTATCTGCTGACGCAGCTCGCGCGCATCGGGACGGTCACCTACCTCATGGCACTCCCGATGCACGTGCTGCTGGGGTGGGACATCCGGATGATCATTCTGGTGACCGGGGTCACGACCACCCTTTACACCTTCATCGGGGGCATTGTCGGCGTGATCTGGACCGACGCCATCCAGACGGTGATCCTGATGGTGGGTGCGGTGCTTTGCGCGGTGCTCATGGTTCTGGGGCTGCCGGGAGGGGCCGGGCAGCTGTTCAGCCTGGGGCTTGAACATGACAAATTTTCACTCGGCAGTTTCGGCCCCGGTCTCGGGCAGCCGACGTTCTGGGTCGTTCTGGTCTACGGCATCGTGATCAACCTGCAGAATTTCGGGGTCGATCAGAACTACGTGCAGCGCTACCACACGGCGCGGTCTGACGCGGAGGCGAGGAAGAGCATCTGGGTGGGCGCGCTGATGTACGTCCCGCTGTCGGCCGTGTTCTTCTTCATCGGCACGGCGCTCTTCGCGTACTACACGGCCAATCCCGATGGGTTGCCCGCCGCGTACCGTGATCCCGCGCGCAGCGATTCCGTCTTCCCCTGGTTCATCGTGTCCGTCCTGCCGTCCGGCGTCACCGGCTTGCTGATCGCCTCGATCTTCGCCGCAGCAATGAGCACCATCTCCAGCAGCCTGAACTCCGTCTCGACGGTGTTTCTCAACGACTACTACCTGCGGCACGTGAACGCCCACGCTCCGGAACGCACGCGCATGCGGGTGCTGTACGCCGCGACGGTGGCCACCGGCCTGCTGGGGACGGGTCTGGCGCTTGCGATGATCCACGTGCGCAGCGCGCTCGATGCGTGGTGGACGCTGGCCGGGATCTTCGGGGGAGGCATGCTCGGGCTGTTCCTCCTGGGCTTTCTCTCCCGCCGCGCGGGTCGGGCCGCGGCGATTCTCGGGGTCGCCGTCGGCGTCGTCGTGATCCTCTGGATGAGTCTTTCGCCAAAGTGGACCGGAACTCTCGAACCCTTTCGCAGCCCATTCCATAGCTTCCTCACGATCGTTTTCGGCACCGCGAGCATGCTCGTCGTTGGCCTGCTGGTGACGGCGCTGGTCAAGCGTCGAACGGGAGGCGCCCGCGAATAGCGCGAATGGGCGCGAATAGGGACGAGACGCGCCACGCCACCGCTCGGCCGCCCGGGTACGTTGTCCCGCGTTTACGCGGAAGGTTTTTCCAGCGCGCGCCCAACCCTTCCGCATGAATGCGGGACAACGTACTTATACCGTCGCGTGCTGCTGAGGGCCCGCGTCCGCGCGGCGGCAAGGCGGCGCAGGAGCGCGTGTCCACTCCGAGTGACGCCAGTTCGCTCGTTTCGGGGCTAGAATTGGGAGATTTCCCGGGAGGATCCCGATTGCCAGCGAACCGATGGCGTCCGCAACGTGGTTTCATGACGTTCGCTCTTACTTCCCCGGCCGCCGGGGAAACCGTTGTGACGCCCGCGGTGTCGGCCCTGCTCGAAGGGGAGGAGCGGACGTTGCGGCTGATTCAGGAGCAGGCGCCGCGGAAGGACGTGCTGCTTTCGATCGTCAACACGCTGGAAGCCACCTTCGACAAGGAGATTGTCGGGAGTCTCATGGTCCTCGATCCCGTCGGCCAGCGGCTGTGTCACGGCGCGGCACCCAGCCTCCCCGACATCTATAACCGCGTCGTCGACGGGATTCCGATCGGCGAGTACGGCACCTGCTGTGCGGCGGCCTACCGTAACGAGATTATCGTTACCACGGACATCGAGCACGATCCGGGTTGGGCGAAGTTGAAGGACTATCCGATCGCGATTCGGCTGCGCGCCGCCTGGTCTCACCCGATCCGCGACGAGGCGGGCGGGGTGCTCGGTACGCTCGGCACCTACTTCCGCGAATGCCGGGCGCCGACGCCGGTCGAACGGCAGGTCGGCGCCTTGCTCGCCCGCACCGCGGGCCTCGCCCTGACCCTCAGCCGCGCCGCCGCCTGAACGCGGGGAGCGGCGGACCTGAAAACCGGGCTGTTCGAGGAACGACCTTCGAACCTCCACCGCACGACGCCGCGCGAAAGTGTCACCCAATGGGTGACACTTCAAACGCGCGGCGGTGGGCGTGCGGAAGGATCAATTCAGCACCAGTTCGCCGAGGGGAGGCGGGGCGAGATCGCGCATGACGCGCACCTCCTCCGCTGCGGTCGCCTCATCGAGCTGTTCGAGATCGACGCGCGACAGCGAGAGGCCGGTGCCATGGACGAGTTCGCTCAGCTGTGCGACGGAATGGACTCCGATCACGGCGGACGTGACGGCGGGATTGTGGAGCACCCAGGCGAGGGCCACCTGGGCGGAGGACGCTTCGTGCCGGGCCGCCACATCGGCGACCACCGCCTGGGCGGCGTGGCCGTAGGCGTTGTTGAAGCGCTCGCGCAGCCAGTCGCGCCGCGCCGACGGGAACGACGGCTCGTACTCCCGGCCCCGGGCGAGGAATCCCCCGGCCAGCGGCGAGCGCGCGAAGAAGCCGAGTCGCTGTTCCTGGCAGAGTGCCATCGCCTCGGGTTCGAACCGGGCGCGCGTGAGCAGCGAATAGTCGGACTGCAGTGCCTCCATGCGGCAGTGATTGCGCAGGTACGCGCGGCCGAGGATGTCGACCACCCGCCAGACCGGAAAACTTCCCGCGCCGATGAAGCGCGCGAGTCCGCCCCGGACCACCTGGTCGAAGCCGTCGAGCGTCACGCGAACCGGCACGAGACCGTCATTCCATTCGAAGATCACCATGTCGAGGTAGTGCGTCTGCAGGCGCCGCAGCGAGTCGCGGCAAGCCTCGCGGACGAGCTGGTTGAAGCTGCGTTCCGAGCCGGCGGTCGGCTGACGCAGGTAAATGCGCGTGGCGAGGAACAGGTCCTCGCGGCGGAGCTGACGCGACTTCAACCAGCGTCCCACGATGACTTCCGACTGCGTGGCCGCCGTCGAAGGGAGGAAAAGTTCCGGGCTGTGACTGGTGGCCTGGATGAAGTTTCCGCCGGCCGCGTGGTACGCGTCCAGGATGGCGAACGCCGTCTTTTCATCGGTCTTCCAACCGAAGTTGAGGGTGCCGAGACAGAGCTCGGAAAGCTTGAGGCCCGTGCGGCCGAGGAGACGTTGATTGATCATGCGGGTATTCCCTGGGGGGCGCGTGGAGACGCGCGGTTGTCGTTGGGGCGGGGTCGCAGGACCCCGCCGTTTTCTGCTTCTAGGCTAACGCGACGGCCGGCTCCGCATGCGCGCGGATGTCGCCGGTCGTACGGCGGCGGAGGTAGTGGCTGGCGCGGCGACGCAGCATGCGGTCGAGCTTGTCGATCAGCAGATGGATCGCGGCGTAGGCATCCTCGTTCGTGACCGCGGCCGTGAGGTCCGGACCCGCGATTTCGACCCGACCCTTGGCCGTGAACACGCGGCCGCGGCCGCGCACGTCGCGCTCGACGTCGATGCGCACGCGAAGGATGCGCGGCTCATGACGGAAGAGGCGCTCGGTCTTGGCCTCGAGGGTCGCCGTCATCGCGGGGGTCAGCCCGAGATGGATACCGCGGAGGAGGAGCTTGGACTCGTGATCGGAGTAGGATCGATGATTCATGATGGCACGATGGTGTCCCCCGCCGGGGACGGGCGTGGGGACGGATTGCGTTGAGGCGCGGTCGAAACCACGCGGTGGTTTTGGGGCAATCGCGACGCTGGCGCGTCCGATGTGAACTCCGGCGGTGCGGGACCGGCGGAAAATTGGCTCACGGGGGCGGTTGGAGCCGCGCCGAACGGAGCGGGTCGGGAGCGAAGTCCCGGGGTCGCGCTGGGGGCCGTGCCCACGCGAGCGCGAAATCAGTGTCGGCGCGTGGGGCGCAGAATCGCGCCCGAAAGAGCCTCAGCTCAACGCGCCGGCGACGCCGGACAGACGACGACGTCGCGGGGGGACGAAGCGAAATGTTGGCGATGCAGGTTCATGGGGCAATGGACAGACGCACCAACGACCCGCAACGCGGATATGTCAAGCCAGAGCCGGCTTTTCACAGCCGCTGCGCCGGCATTTCAGATTTCAAATCTCAGATTTCAGCTGCGGCAGTCCGCGCATGCCGGAGAACTCTCACTCGTCGTGATCTGAGAATTTGAAATCTGAAATCTGCGATCTGAAATTCCCGGCGCAGCCGGGCAAGACTTGACAAATCCGAATTCGGGTCCACTGGTCCACTTCGGTGAACCCCAACACGCATCAGGAATTTATTTTCTGCGCCCGCCTGCATCCGGCGGCGGGCGATGCGTTGTATATCTGTCCGGCGACGCCCGGCACCGAGGTCTGAGGTAACACGCGCCCTGCGCGGTCGACCTGGCTCGGTTCCGGGGTCAGCCACATCAGCATCGTCCGCCGCGGCGCGCCCTGATGGCGCGCGCGCGAATCCGACCGGCCGCTCCGCGGCGGTCCCCTCTGCACCTGTTGTCCGCGTCGCCGTTCGTTGGGTTCGGCCCGGCCTCCTCCCCAAGGCACCTGTCATGACCATCCTTCACGTTACCGATTTTCACTTCAACCAGCGCTGGTTCGACTGGCTGCTGCGCGCCGCGCCGGCCAACGACCTGACCGTCCTTTCCGGCGATCTGCTGGACGCGCGCGCGTCGACGCCCTTGCGCGCGCAGATCGAGTGGGTCACGACGTGGCTGAACGCGTTCCCCCGGCCGCTGTGCGTCTGCAGTGGCCGGCATGATCTCGAGTGGGAGCCCGCGCGCCAGCGCTGGATGCCGGCTTACTGGCTGCGCGAACTCCGGAATCCGCTCGTCCGCACCGACGGCCAGCGCGTGGTGCTCAACGGGGTTTCCGTTCTCAGCATTGGGGCGACGACGCGACCGAAGGGTGGCGATGCCGATGTCTGGGTCGTGCATACCCCGCCGGCGGGAACGCTCGTGGCCACGCGCGGCGACGGCGTCGAAAGCGGAGATCGCGACCTCATGGCCGCGGTGCTCCGTCATCAACCGCAACTCGTTCTTTCCGGCCACGTCCACGCACCGCTGCATTGGCGCGAGCGGCGCGACGGCACCGTTTTTGTCAATCCGGGGCGCAATCCGGCCGCCGCCTTTCCGAATCATGTCCTGGTCCGGACGGATACGCAGCAGTGTCAGCTGATCGCCGGTCCGCGCGTTCATGGCCGGCCGCTGGATTTCGCGGCGTCCGTCGTCGCCCCCTTGCGGGACGAAGACCTCCCGGCTGCGTCGGGATTTTCGCAGTCCGGAACGGAGGCCGCCATCGCCCCCGCGCTGCTCTGACCCGGGCGCTGGTTTCTTTTCCTGCGGGCGGTCTCCGCGCCTATGGCGCGCCGCTGCCCGCATCAACCCAACAACGCTACTCAACCACCATCATGAATCATACTCCGATCTACATCTCCCGCGACGACTACACCAAGCTCCGTCTCCTCATCGCCACCGCGCTGCACTCCAACGCCACCGCGGCGCTCCAGAAGCTCCGCGAGGAACTTGACCGTGCCGCCGTCATCGATCCGGCCGCTTTCCCGGCGGACGTGGTGACGCTGGAATCCACCGTGGAATTCGAGGATCTCGGCACCAGCGAGGTCGAGGAATACACCATCACCTTCCCGGATCGCGCGAACATCGAGCGCAAGCGCATCTCCATCCTGGCGCCCATCGGCACCGCGCTCATCGGTTGCCGGGTCGGTGACCTCGTGAAATGGTCCACGCCGGGCGGCATCCGTCAGCTCAAGGTGCGGCGCGTCACGCCGCCGACGCCCGCGGCCGATCCGGCATCCGTTCCGTTGGCCGCGCTCTCCGCGACGGCGTAACCCGGCCGGGTCATGAAACTGACGAAGCATGCCTTTGGACGCACGGGCGACCGCGTGTCCGAGTTGTGCCTGAGCACGTCGAACTTCTCGCGTTACGCGAGCCACGAGGAGTCGTTTGCGATTCTCGACGCCTTTCGCGAGGCGGGCGGGAATTTCATCCAGACGAGCGGCATCTGTCCGGGCTTGAACCTGGGCGACGGCTTCCTCGGGGTCCCCGAGGAACTTCTCGGCCGGTGGCTGAAGCAGCGGCGGGTCGATCGTCGTTCCCTCGTCATCGCCACGCGGATCGCGTTCACCCGCCCGGTCGTCGGCGGGTTGGACAGCTATGTCCAGCTGGTGCGGCGGTCGGCGCAGGATTCCATCCGGCGGATCGGCTGCGGAGAGCTCGACTATCTCGTGGTCGAGTGGACCGAGGCCGTCGCGCCGGTGGCGGAGAGCATGGTTGCGTTTCAGGCGGCCATCGCTGCCGGCGAGGTGCGGCACATCGTGCCCGCCAACTTCCCGATCCCGCGCGTGTTGGAAGGTTTCGCCACGCTGCCGGCGGATCCGCCGGCGATCGCGGGGCTGCAGGTCGACTATTCCCTCGCCGCGCCGTATTCGCTCGAAGGCGGGGCGGGTCGCTTCTGCGCGGATCACGGCTTGGGCGCGATCGGACGTTCCCCCCTCGCGGGCGGTCATCTCGTCGGCCGCGGTCCTGCCGCGCGCACCGGGGCCCCTGATGCCATCCCGCTTGGGACGATTGAAGCGGCGGAACGGGTCAGGGGTTCGCTCGTCACCTGGGCGCGGAAGCGGGGGCATTCCCCCGCGCAAGTGGCGCTGGCGTGGGGGCTCAGCCACCCACAGATCACCTCGATGCTGGTGAGTGTGACCACCGCGAACCAACTGCGGGAGTTGCTTGCGGCCACCCGCATTGCGTTCAGTGGCGAGGAGCGGCAGCGTCTGGCCCACCCGGGTCGCACCCGCGCGGAAGGACGCGAACCGAACATTCCGGCGGCCGCCGAACTGACTCTCACCGGGGTGCCGGGGTAAGCTGCAGGTACCCGGCAACTCCCTGCGGCATAGGGATATATCCGATCAGCGGCCGTTTGACATGGGGCGGCTCCGGTCAACGATTGCGGAACCTACCGGCGCCACGGATTACGCATCGGCTGGCATCCTCCGCCCATCCCTTATTCCTATGAGCCTCCGAATCACTGCCCGCGATTGGTTGCGCGTCCTCTGCCTGTCCCTCCTGGTCGGCATGGTGCCGCTGGCCGCCCAGGAGCCCGGTTCGCCGACCCCGACTGCTGGGTCCGATTCCGCGGTGAACGCAGCCGCCGCCGTCCCGAGTGGCGCCGAAGCCGGGGTGAGCGCGCCCCTCCCTCCCGCAGGCGAGGAGCCGGTCGTCGCCGAAGAGCCGATGCGGTTCGATGCCGAAGGCACGGGCGTTCACGGACAACTCGTGGTCGCGCAGGAAATCCTGAGCCCGGACACCCGGATGGATCTGGTGTATGCGATCACGGCCGAGCCGAAGTTCGGCCGGGTTGGACTCGCGGGTGGCGCGGACGACGCGGACTTTTTTCAGAACAAGACCTCGCGCCTCGGCTATTTCGCCTACCGGCCCCAGGACGGCTATGAAGGGGAGGACGCTTTCGAATACTCGGTGCGCAACGAAACCAACGGCCTCACTTTCCAGGGGCGGGTCGTGATCAAGGTGACACCGCCGCCGCCGGTGGTGATGGATCGGTTTGAGGTGGGGGCGGGCCGAATCCAGGCGTCGGGGGAGCGCACGATCACCATTCGGACCCGACCCAATCTGCCGGTGACGCAGAAGCTGCCAAGTCACGAGGATTTCCAGAAGCCGGCCGATCGCCTCGGCGCCAACCCGTCGAAGCTCATCTATGGCATCGATGACGAGGAGAAGCCGAAGCGCGGCACCGCGCGCCTCGATCCTGCGACCGGCGTGCTCTCCTACGCGCCGGACCCTGGCTTCATCGGCGAGGAGCGCTTCAAGTACTTCACGGTGGACGAAAACAATCCCCAGTTCGGCGCGGAGAATCGGGTCACGATTGTCGTGGAACCGATCCGCAACGTGAAACGCGTGAGCGTCGACCGCTCGCGAAGCCGGGAGGTCGATCTGGTCTTCGTGATCAACAACTCGCCGTCCATGGCGCCGCACCAAAGTCGCATTGCGGAGAACCTCAGCCGGTTTCGGGAGCTGTTCCACCGGCTGGATCTGGATTACCGTATCGGCGTTCTCACCACCGACTTCGTCAACGCGGACCCCGGACGTGACCGCGACGAGCAGACTTTCTACAAGCAGGTCCGCGGGGTGCAGCTGGACAAGGCGGGGAAGCCGGTTCTCGACCGGCGCGGCCGCCCGAAGACGACGACGAAGCGGGTGGCCAGCAACGGCACGCTGGTGACGCTGTCCGCGCTGCCGCAGCCGTGGGTCACCCCGAAGACGCCGGACGCGGTGTTTGCGGAACTGGTCAAGGTCGGGACCAACGGCGACAGCAACCGGACTGCGTTCACCTCGGTCTACAACTTCGTCGCGGGGTATCACAACCAGCAGCACACCTTCCTCCGCCCCGACGCCACCACCATCGTGGTGTTCTTCATGGATGAGGAGGAGACGCGGATGGCCTTGTGGAAGGAGCAGCGCGATGGCACGCGGGTCGCGGAGTGGATCGAGAACGGCAAGCTTCCGGATCTGCTGAAGCAGTACAACGCCCGCAATCCGAAGCACCGGCAGACTCTCGATGGCTACATCAACTACTGGGTGTTGCGGCCCTTCATCATCGTGAAGGGCAACAAGCGCGGGAAGCTGGAGATGCACGCGGTGGTGTCACCGAAGAACATCTCGCACCGCCGGGCGGCCGAATTGACCGGCGGCTCCGTGCTGAACATCGAGTCGGACTTCTCCGGTCCGCTGGCGGCGCTCGGCGATCGCATCGCGAACACGGTCTCGGTCGCGCTGGATCCGGTGGAAAGCCCGGCGACGCTGCACGTGCCGAGCATCCGCGTGCTCGTCGACGGCCAGCCGGTCAAGCCGGACGCGCAAAACGGCTGGGTCTATGATGCCCGCACGCACAGCATCCGCTTCGTCGGCGCCGCCAAGGATCAGGCGTTCCTCGCGAAGATCGACATCACCTACGAGGAGCACCAGTAGACGATCGGCGAGGCGAGGATCGAACATCGAACGTCGAACATCGAACATCGAACATTGAACATCGAACCGATGGGCGGCCACCAGAATGTAGCGAAGAGCGCCAGCGATTCGATGACTGACCTCCAAAGCCCCGATGCGGGCGAGCCGCCCGCATCGCCGACGAATCTCAAATCTCAAATTTCAGATCTCAAATCCCGGACCGAGCCTCCGTGTCCTCCTTGTCCGCCGTAGGCTGGGCGAAGGTGGATGTGTCGGAGCTCCGTGCTCTCTGTGGCTAGGTCGGGATCGAACATCCAACATCGAACATCGAACGAGGTCCTCGGCGATCCGAACGTAGCGAAGAGCGCCAGCGATTCGACGACTGACCTCCAATACCCCGATGCGGGCGAGCCGCCCGCAACGCCGACGAATCTCAAATCTCAAATTTCAGATCTCAAATCCCGGACCGAGCC
>JAEWKR010000124.1 GCA_023457715.1 Verrucomicrobiota bacterium | reverse complement strand
CGGTCCAACTGAGGTTGGCCCGGATGGACCGCGGGCGGCCCGCCCGCAAAGGATGGACCGACAGCCCGAGGTGCCGCTCGCGCCGGAGATCCACGCTCTCCTGCAAGGGTTGAAAAGTCCCGGCGTTCAGCTCGGATTGGAGCGGATGCAGCGACTGCTGGAGGGGCTGGGGCATCCGGAGCGGGCTACGCCGGCGGTTCATGTTGCCGGCACCAACGGCAAGGGCTCCGTCGCCGCCATGGTCGAAGCGATGTTGCGGCGCGCGGGCTGGCGAACCGGGCTCTACACCTCGCCGCACCTGGTGAGGCTGGGCGAACGCATCCAGGTCGATCGCGTGCCGGTTTCGCAGGCCCAATTGACGGAATGCATCCACGAGGCGCGGGCGGTCGTGGAAACGCTCGAGCGCGCCGGAGAGGCGCGTCCCACGTACTTTGAATTCATGACGGCGGTGGCATGGCTGCACTTCCGGCGCGCGCGCTGCGACATCGCCGTGATCGAGGTCGGGATGGGTGGCCGGCTGGATGCGACGAACGTGGTCGATCCGCTGGTCAGCGTGATCACGTCAATTGGGCTGGATCACACGGAGTTCCTGGGAGGCACGCGGGCGGAAATCGCGCGGGAGAAGGCCGGGATCGTCAAACCGGGGCGTCCGGTCGTGATGGGCCGGGTGCCGGCGGAGGCGGCGAAGGTGATTCGTGAGGTGGCGGCGACGGTCGGGGCCCCCGTCGTGGCGGTCGAGGCGGCCCAGGGTTCGGAGTACCCGACGACGAGTCTGGCGGGGGACTACCAGCGGCTGAACGCGGCGACGGCGAGCCGGGTGGGCAAGACTTTGGGCGAACGGTGGCGCATCACGGACGAGGTCATTGCGGATGCACTGCAAACCGTGACCTGGCCGGCGCGGTGGGAGTCTCGTGTCATCGACGGACGCGAGGTCGTGATCGATGCCGCCCACAATGAGGAGGGGGCGCGCGCGTTGGACGCGAACCTCACCGGTTTGCGCGCGCAGAGCGGGCAACGCCCCATCGTGGTGATTGGCGTGCTGGGGCGCGACCGCGCCGCGGCGCTGCTCCAGGTGGCCGCACGTCATGCGCGCGAACTGCACCTGGTTGTGCCGCAGCAGCGTCGGGCCTGCTCGCACGAAGAGCTGGGGGCACTCGTTCCGGCGAGCTTTCTCGGCCCGGTGTACCGCCGAGCGCTGGGTGAAGTCTTTCCCGCGGCAGGTCGCTGTCAGGTGGCTGCGCCGGTGGAGGTGCCGGTGGTGGTCACGGGATCGATCTATCTGGCGGGTGAGGTGCTGTGGCGGCTGGAACCGGAGCGCGGGCCGTTCGAGCCGGAGCTGCAGGATTTCTAGGTAAGGCCGAACTCGTTTGAGGATTTGAAATTTGAGATTTGAGATTTGAGATCGGCGTCAAGACATCGAATCGCTGGCGCTCTTCGCTACGTCCGAGCAGCTGGCGAAGGGGGTTCGATGTTCGATGTTCAGTGTTCGATGTTCAGTGTTCAACGTGGATTCCGAAGTAGCCACAGAGAGCACAGAGCTCCGACACAGAGGACACGGAGGCTCGTTTGGGGATTTGAGATTTGAGATCGGCGTCAAGTCATCGAATCGCTGGCGCTCTTCGCTACGTCCGAGCAGCTGGCGAAGGGGGTTCGATGTTCGATGTTCAATGTTCGATGTTCGATGTTCGCCTTTCGACGTTCGTATCGTTACAGCTCGCGCAGCGCGGCTGCGATGGGCTGGCGGGCGGCGCGGACCGCGGGGAACAGGCCGCCGACTACGCCGATGACGGTCGCGAGGACGATGCCTTGGAGCAGTAGCGAGGGCGTGACGGCGAAGGCGAAGGTCACCTGGCTGAAGCTCTGCCAGTTCATCGTGGCCGCGTGGAAGTTGTTGAAGGCGGCGTAGGCGAGCAGTCCACCGACGGCGCCGCCGACGAGGGCGAGGAGCACGGACTCGAGCAGCACGGACACCACGACGGCACCGCTGCTGAACCCGAGGGCGCGCAGCGTGGCGATCTCGCGCGTGCGCGCGGCCACAGCGGTGTACATCGTATTGAGCGCGCCGAAGATGGCGCCGATCGCCATCAAGCCCGCGATGAGCACGCCGAGCGTGGTGACCAGTTGGGTGATCACCTCCGATTGTTCGGCGTAGAACTCGGATTGTCGCACTACCTTCACATTGAGCTGCGGGTTCGCGGTCAGCGCGTCCTTGAACGTCGTGAACGCCCCTTCGTTCTCCAGGCGGGCATAGACCGACTGAAAGGAATCGCCGCGGTGGTAGGCGTCCTGAAGCACTTTCGCATCCGTCCAGATTTCGGATTCCGACACGCCGCCATTGGCGGTGAAGTGACCGACGACGGGCCACTGGTACTGGCCGACCCGGACCGACGAGCCCACGTCGAGCCCGGCAAGTTCGCGCGCCGCACCCTCGCCGACGATCACTTCGTTGTGGCCCCATTGGAACATGCGGCCCTGGGTGATCTTTACCTGGTCGCGCACCGACAGAGCGGCGGGCTCGACCCCGCGGAGGGGTACGTTCGCGTCCGTGCCGGTGCTCCGCTTGGGCAGGTTGATGATGACGAAGAGTTCAGCGGAGGCCAGCGGGCCCTGCGCGTTGCGCGCGAGGCCGGGCGCATCGGCGATGAGCCGGGTTTGCTCGCGGCTGAAGCCGCTGACCATTTCGGAGTCGGCCCCGCTGCGCAGGACGAGTGCGCCATCCGGGGAAGCGGAGACCTGCATCGCCCGCTGGAAGCCAACGGCGATGGAGAGCACGCCGACGAGCACGGCCACCACGCCGGCGACGCCCGTGAGGGTGGCGGCGACGGAACCGCGCCGCTGCGGCAGGCTCTTGAGACCGAAGCCGGTAATGGAGGCGATCTGAGTGAACCAGTTCATCGGGGAAGGTAAGTGAAAGTGAGAGTGCGAGGGATTCGGAATTCGCCACAGAGACTCCTCCCAATCCTCTCAACCACAGATGAACACAGATGGACTCAGATTTGGAAAAAGACCGGCCTGGATCCGTGTCCATCCGTGTTCATCTGTGGTTCAATGGTTTGATGGTTTGGGCGGATTGGGCGGTCAGAGGCGGCGGAGGGCGTCGGCGGTGCGGAGGCGCATGGCTGAGAGGGCGGGCAGGATCCCGGTCACGATGCCGAGCGCGATGGCGATGAAGGCGCCGATGACGAGATCGCGGGTGGGCAGATGGAAGAGCGGCAGGAGGCCACCGGTCGGATCGCCGCCGGCAGTAAACAGCCAGGCGAGGGCGAGTCCGATGCCGCCCCCGAGCAGGGCGATGGTGCAGGACTCGCCGAGGATCAGGGCGAGGACCTGGTTGTTGGTGAAACCGATCGCCTTGAGCACGCCGAGTTCGCCGAGCCGTTCGCGGACCGCCTGGGACATTGTGCTCCCGGTGACCATGAGGATGGTGAAGAACACGGCGGTCAGGATCACGGCGACGATCAGGGCGATGTTGCCGATCTGGGAGGCCCAGCCCTGGATGAACGCCCCCTCGGGTTCGGTCTTGGTTTCCGCGGGCGAATTCGCGAATTCCGCATCGACCTTCTCGGCCACGGTCACGTTTTGCGCCGGATCCTTGACGCGGATGGTGTACCAGCCGACAAGCCCGCGCCCGAAGTTCTCCCGGCGGGATTCGTCGAAAAAGTCGTAACGGAAGAAGAGTGCCGTCGTATCCGTGCCCTTATCCCGGCCTTCGTAGATCCCCACGACATCGAACTCCCAGGTATAGTTGCCGTCGGCCTGCGACCAGATGGTGGAGCGAATCGGCACCCGGTCACCGACCTTCCACCCGAAGCGGTCCGCGGTCTTTCGCCCGACGACGGCCCCCGTGCGGTTGGCGAGCCAGGCCTGCATCTGTTCCGCGGGAAGCTGGAACTCGGGAAACATAGCCATGAAGCCCTGCGGTTCCACGGGGCACTGCATGAAGAAGTTCTTCGGATCCTGGTAAATGCCGCCGAACCAGGTCTGGTGCACCACGAGGTCGACGCCCGGGATCCGCTCCATCCGGGCCTTGTACGACTCGGGCAGGAGTTGGATGATCGAGACCCGGTGGCGGACGATCAGGCGGTCGGCGCCGGCGAGTTCGACGCTGCCGACCAAGGCCTGCCGCATGGCGCAGAGCATGCCGAAGAGCAAAAACGCCACCATGATGGACAGCAGCGTGAGGCTGGTGCGCAGTTTCTTCCGTTTCAGATTCGCCCAGATGAGGTGGAGGTGCATGGGGCTCGGCCGCGGGACGCGGCCATTTGGGATTTGAAATTTGAGATTTGAGATGCGGGGGCGGGGGCGCCGCGGCCGCGGAACGAACCGGAGAAAGAGAAAGATTAAGAGAAAGAGAAAGATCTCTCAGCTCACGGGTACGGAGGAGAGCTGGCCTTTGTTGAGGTGGACGGTGTGGGTCGCGCGGGCGGAGGCGTGGGGGTCGTGGGTGACCATGATGATGGTCTTGCCCTGCTGCCGGTTCAGAGCCTGCAGGAGGTCGAGGATTTCGTCGCCGGACTTGCGATCGAGATCGCCGGTGGGTTCGTCGCACAGCAGCAGCGTCGGATCGGTGACGATCGCGCGCGCGATGCCGACGCGCTGCTGTTCGCCGCCGGACATCTCGCGCGGGTAGTGCTTCGCGCGGTGCGTGAGCCCGACGACGGCGAGCGCCGTCTCGACGTGCTTCTTCCGCTCCGCCTTCGACAGCGGCGTCAGGAGCAGCGGCAACTCGACGTTGCGCTCGGCGCTGAGCACCGGGAGCAGGTTGTAGAATTGAAAGACGAAGCCCACGTGGCGGGCGCGCCAGGCGGCGAGGCGCGAGTCCGACAAGGTGTCGACGCGCTCCCCGGCCACGTGCACCCGCCCCTTGGTGGGGCGATCGAGGCCGCCGATGAGATTGAGCAGCGTGCTCTTGCCCGAGCCGGAGGGGCCCATGAGCGCGAGGAAGTCGCCGCTTTCGACGGTGAGGCTGAGCTCGTGAAGGACATGGATGTCTTCCGAGCCGCGGTGAAATACTTTCTCAACGCCGTCGATCTGGACGACGGTTTCGGTGGCGGGGATGGTCTGGCTCATGGGGCAAGGGGCTTGACGCGGGCGCCGTCCAGCAGGGTGGGCGGGGCTTGGACGATGACGGATTCGTCGGCGGACACGCCGGCGAGGACGAAGACGGTATCGGGATCGGCTTCCTGGGTGGTGACGGCGCGGCGTTCGGCGCGGCCGGCGTTCACGATGAACACCACGGGGCGATTCTCGCGCGTGAGCACGGCGTTCCTTGGCAGTACGACGCGGCGGGGGGCGTGGCCTTCGCTGGCCCGTTCCGTTTCGCGGAAGGCAACCTTGACGCTCATGTCCGGCAGGATCTTGGGGTCGAGCTGATCGAAACCGACGCGGACGCGGACGGTGGACTTGTTGCGATCGGCGGTGGGAATGATCGCGATGACGTGGCAGGGCAGTTTCCACTCGGAGTACGCGTCGAGCGTGGCCTCGACCGCCTGGCCGGGCTGGACCCGGTTGATGTAGCTTTCGTTGACGTCGATTTCGATCTCGAGCGAGTCCATGTCCACGATCGTGCAGATGCCGGTGCGGGTGAAACCGCCCGTGGACATCGGTGAAATCATCTCGCCGGGCTGCGCGTTCTTGGAGGTGACGGTCCCGGCGAAGGGCGCGCGGATGACCGTGTCGTCGAGCTGTTGTTGCCACACGGCGACCGTGCTTTCCGCGACGGCGACCTCGGCTTGTTGCTGCTCGAACCGCGCGCGGAGTGCGTTGGTCGCCGCCTCGGCGCGGTCGAAGTCCGCCTGGCTGGCGACGGAACGTTCATGCAGGGCGGTCTGCCGCGAGAGCTCGAGTTCGGCTTCCTTGATCCGCACCTGGGTTTCGCTCAACCCGGCCCTGGCGGCGCTCGCCTGGGCCTGGGCGAGGCGGAGACTGGCGGAGACATTGGAGTCATCGATTCGCGCGAGAATCTGGCCGGCGGTGACTTTCATGCCTTCCTCGATCGTGATCTCGAGGACCTTGCCGGTGACTTTCGAGGACACGGTGGCTTCGCGGCGGGCGGTCACGTAGCCGGACGCGTTGAGTACGGTCCGCTGGGAGCTGGCGCTCGCCTGGACCTCGCGCGCGGTGACGGTGCGCACCTCGATCGCGGGATCCCTGGTAAAAGACCAGGCGGTGATGGCGACCCCGCCGAGCAAAAGAAGGGCGATGACCACAGCGCCCCACCCGCGTTTGGCGCGAGGTTTGTCGTCACGCGAGATGCGCAGTCCCTCCAAGGTCGGGATGTGACTCATGTCGGACGGTCGCATGGCGCGCCCAGGCGGTCAATTGCGATTGGCGGTGATGACTGGATGAGGGCGGGCGAACGTCGAACGTCGAACGTCGAACATCGAACATCGAACCTGGATTCCGAAGTTGGAGCCCAAATTGGGCTACGTCGGCGCGGCTGGTGCAGTCCCAAAAGCCAACTTCGGCGAAGTTATAAAATCACCGGTTGCGATATTGATGA
>JAEWKR010000123.1 GCA_023457715.1 Verrucomicrobiota bacterium | reverse complement strand
CAAGGCCGGCAACTAAAGCGATACTGGGGCTGATATCGGCGTCCAACCTGGATTCCAAAGTAGCCACAGAGAGCACAGAGCTCCGACACTGAGGACACGGAGGCTCAGTCCTTGGACAAACCTGTTCCATTGCGTGACGCCCAAGACAGTCGCAGCGCCCCCCTCCGGCTCGGCTCTGATTGGGCCTCTGTGACCTCTGTGGCAAAATCGGTATTCAGGTTCGATGTTCGATGTTCGATGTTCCGGAAGTAGCCACAGAGGACACGGAGCGCGGACACAGAGGCTCGTTGCGGGATTTGAGATTTGAGATTTGAGATCAGCTTCAAGTCATCGAATCGCTGGCGCTCTTCGCTACATTCGAGTAGCCGGCGAAGGTTCGATGTTCGATGTTCGATGTTCGATGTTCAACGTCCTCACCGCACCTCGTACACTTCCACCAGCGCGATGCCGGTGGTGCCGCCGGCGCCGCTCACTTGCGCGGTGTAGTTGCCGGGCTCCAGTGTCGTCAGGATGACGGCATCGGCAGAGGTGTCGCTCATGAGGTCGAAGGCGTAGACGCCGGCCGCGGCGGCCTTGATCTCCGCCGTGCCGCCCCAGTTGTCGTTCTCCAGCAATACGGTCTGGCCCTGGTAGAGCTTGAGCTGCGGGTTCGCGAGCGTTCCCGGCAGGTTGTACGGTGCGGCCCCGAGGGTGGGTCCGACCGCGCGGATCAGCACCTTGGCCGGCGTCGTGCCGGTCACGGAGAACCCGGCGATCAGGACGCCCGCGTCGGTGCCGACGAAGGTGCGGGCGGAGACATTCACGAGTCGCGGCGTGGAGGCGCTGACGCTCGCGGCCGGCGTGGCATCGTAGACCTCGGCGAGCGCGTAGCCGGATGTGCCGTCCTTGCCGCTGACGTGGATCGTGTACAGGCCGTTGGTGAAGTCGGTGCGGTAGATCGCCGCTTCCTTGGTCGGCGAGCCGATGAAGGGGAAGGCGCCGACCGCATTGAAGTCGAACGTTCCCGTCCAATCGTCGTTCTGGTCGATGACGACCTGGCCCTGGTAGGCGGTCATCGTCGGATCGGGGAGCGTGCCGGCGAGCCCATAGGAGCCGAGCGTGGGGCCGGACGCGCGCACGAGGAGGCTCTTGCTGCCGGTCGTATTTGCTCCGCCGAGACCGAGGCCGACGATGAGGGTGTTGGCTCCCGTGCCGGCCGTGGCCCGGATCGACAGGTTCACGAGCCGGCCGGAGCTGGCGCCGCCCCCCGGGTTGTTGCCGCCACCGCTGCCGGCCAGGTCGGCCCGGTCGGCGAGAAGCAGATCCGAGCCGAACGTCTGGAACAGCACCTGCGAGGCGGAGAACTGCACCTTTTCGAACGACTTGATCTGCACCGTGGCCAAGGCGGGGTGGGTCGATAGATTGAGGGCAACCACCGGATCGCCCCCGCTGGTGGAACGGCGGACGAAGACGCGCTCGAAGGCGGGCGCGGGGGTGAAGGCGTTGAAGTACAGGTCCGCGCCATCGAGCCAGAGGCGCGAGGGACTGTGCAGGGTCGCATCTCCCCGATAGAAGGTCTCCAGCGCGCCGCCGCGCGGGACGCGGACGATATCGTTGCGGTTGCCCTCCCGGGCGTAGAAATAAACCGTGCCGTCGTTGGTCACGACCACGTGGTCGTCCTCCGCGTCGAAGTCCACATAGGTGGCGTGACTGGAGTCGATCAGCGTGGTGAGCGCGCCGCTCTCGAAACGATAGAGACCCTGCCGCGAACCCACGCCGGTGGCGGCCACTGCGACATGCGCCCCGTCGGGGCTGAAGAAGAAGCGGGTCGTCCCTGATCCGTTGAACTTCTCCGTGCTGCCCGGCATCGTCGTTTCGCTGTCGAAGACCACGCTCAACGCACCGTTGTGCGCGACATAACGACCCGTGCGCAACGCCGCGCCGGATTTTCCATTCGTGCCGTAGAAGAACACCCGGCCGTCCGGAGACAATGAGGGAATGGCCATCGAGCCGAACTTGTCCGTCGCGCCCGGCATCACGGTGACACTTTCCTGCGCGACCAGGGTGTGATTATTCCCTGAATACTTGAACATGTAGTGCGAGAACGCGCCGATGACCCCGGTGAAGGCCACAGCGCCATTGGCGCCTGACGCGCTGCTGAACCGCGTGAGCGTCAGCGACCCCTTGTTCATGATCGTGTCGGAGTTCGCGATCAGAACCGTCGGGGCGCCGCCGCTGTAACGGACGAGCGCGTCGAAATTGCTGGTCGAAGCCCCGCTCGCATGGCTGGGGACGACATAGACGACGTCGCCCGCGGGCGCCACCTGGAGACCCTGGATGTCGCCGCCGCCAGGAAAGCCTCCGCTCTCGTTCAGCGCCACGGTCAAGGCGCCGTTCTTGTACTGGAGGAGCGAGAAGCGGACGGATGTGGTCGCGGTGGTCCTGGTCGCCAGCAGCACGCCGCCATCATGCAGGGCGGACCCACGGAGTTCGCCTGCGATCGGGGTGGCACTGCCGGGAAAAGGGGTGGTTCCGAAATCGAAAAAGTGCACAATCTCGGCGAAGGCCGGCGCCGCGAGCAGAGCGGATGCGAGCACGGCAGCGGCCGCGCGGGAAGCGAGGGTAGACATGGGACCTCCAGCGTAATGCATTCGGCGCCGGAGCATCAATACGCATGGGTGCGTAGGGCGGGACGTCCCGGTTTGTCGTTTCTGGTTTCTCGTTTCTAGTTTCTAGTTTCTGGTTCCTGGTTTCTGGTTTCGGCATTCTAGTTTCGGGTTGATCGCGAGTTTTGAATTCCCAATCGGAAACACACGCGCCGTGCGCATAACCGCGAACTTGAACCAGGGACCAGAAAACCGGAAACGAACGAGAAACTAGAAACTGGAAACTAGGGACTAGAAACTAGAAACCAGAAACTAGAAACTCACGCCGCCCCGGTCTACCGTGAGCGCACGAGCCGCGGTTGCGGGCGCTGGGCGTCACGCGCAGGTTTGCCGTCCCCTCCCCATGAGCACGATGTCGTCTCCTCCCTCGCGCGCCGCGTTCGGCGCGCTCGAAACCGCCGAGTCGTTCTCCGACGCCGAGATCGATTCCCGCGCGCGGCTGTTGCTGAGCGAACTCACGCTCGAGGAAAAGCTGAGCCTGATGGATGGCGACACGCCGTTCTGGCCGGGGCTGACGGAGATGATGGCGCCGGGCGGCTACGCCAGCCGGCCCTGGGTCGCCGGGGCGGTCCCCCGGCTCGGGCTGCCAGGCATCCGTTTCGTGGATGGGCCCCGCGGTATCATCATGCGGGGGGCGACGACGTTTCCGGTGTCCATGGCCCGCGGCGCGTCGTTCGACGTCGACCTGGAAGAGCGCATCGGCGAAGTCATCGGCCGCGAGCTCCGCGCACTGGGCGGCAATTTCTTCGGCGGGGTGTGCATCAACCTGCTGCGCCATCCCGCCTGGGGACGCGCCCAGGAGACCTACGGCGAGGATCCCGTCGTGCTGGGCGCGCTCGGGTCCGCCCTGACCCGCGGGGTGCAGAAGCACACCCTCGCCTGCGTGAAGCACTACGCGCTGAACTCGATGGAAAACGCCCGGTTCAAGATCGACGCAACCATCGATGAACGGGCGCTGCACGAGGTGTATCTGCCGCACTTCAGGGCCGTGGTGGAGGCGGGCGTCGCCTCGGTCATGAGCGCTTACAACAGCGTGAACGGCGAGTGGTGCGGCCAGAACCAGCCGCTGCTCACCGACATCCTGAAAGAGCAATGGGGCTTTCAGGGGTTCGTCATCACCGATTTCATCTTCGGTCTCCGGGACGCCAAGACCGCGGTGCTGGCCGGCCAGGACATCGAGATGCCCTTCAGCATGCGGTTCCACCGGGAGCTGCCCGGGCTGGTCGAGCGCGGAGAGGTCCCCCTGGCCCGCATCGACGACGCGGCGCTGCGCATCCTTCGTCAGCTCGTCCGGTTCGGGCAGGGTCGTGATCCCGCACAGTACGCGACGGCGGTGGTGGGAAGCGCCGCGCACCGCGAACTCGCGCGCGAAGCGGCGGCGAAAAGCATCGTGCTGCTGAAAAACCAGGAGGCACTGCTCCCGCTGGCACCGGACCGGAAGATCGCCCTGATTGGCCGTCTCGCCGGCGTGCCGAACACGGGCGACGGCGGTTCCAGCATGACCCATCCGGCGCACGTCGTGACGCCGCTCGAGGGACTCCGCGCCGCCTTGGGCGAGACGCGGGTCGCGTTCGACGACGCCGGCGATGTCCAGCGGGCCGCGGAGATTGCGCGCGCCGCGGAGGTCGCGGTGGTCGTCGTGGGTTACACGCACCAGGACGAGGGCGAGTTCATTCCGCCGGACATGATTCCAATGTTCGCCCCCACCTTTCCGCCTCCGCAGCCGGCAGAGGAGGCGATGGCCCGGGCCATCCTGCCGGGCCACGGGCAGAAGGAGGGGAGCTTCTCGCCGGGTGGGGATCGCGACCGGCTCACCCTGCACCCGCGGGACGAGGCGCTGATTGCCGCGGTGGTGGCGGCGAACCCGCGCACCGTCGTCGTGATGATGGTGGGCAGCGCCGTGATCACCGAAGCCTGGCGCCATGAGGTGCCGGCGATCGTGACCTGCTGGTACCCCGGCATGGAGGGAGGACACGCGATTGCCGACGTGCTGCTCGGTCGGACCAATCCCGGCGGTCGTCTGCCCTGCACGTTCCCGCGACGCGCCGAGGACCTGCCACACTTCGACCGCGAAGCGACGCAGATCACGTACGACCTGTGGCACGGGTACCGGAAACTGGCGCGCGACGGTGCCAGCGCGGCTTTCCCGTTCGGCTATGGCCTGAGTTACACGTCGTTTGCCTGGGCAAATCTCCGGCTCAACCGGGACACGCTGACCGCCGCGGACACGGTCGAGGTGACGCTGGATGTCACCAATCAGGGTGGGCGCGAAGGCGACCACGTCGTGCAGCTTTATGTCGCCGCGCCCGAGTCGCGGGTGGAGCGGGCACCGCGGGAGTTGAAGGCGTTCGCCCGGGTGACCCTTGCCGCCGGCGAGTCACGCGCCGTGACGCTGACCCTGCCGGTCTCCTCCCTCGCGTATTACGCTCCCGGCCGCGGGTGGACGGTGGAACCCACGACTTACGAACTGCTGGTGGCGGACCACGCCGAAGACAAGAACCCCCTCCGCGCCAGGATCCGAATCACCGGCTGAGCTGCGGCCGGCTCCCCGGTGCCAGGTGCCCGGGGGTGCTGTGCTAATGAAAGACCCACGGCGCTCTGGCCTCACGGCGGGTGCGTTCTGGAAACTATTACCATGTCCGACGCCCCTCTCATCACTCATCTGTATACCGCCGACCCGTCGGCTCATGTCTTCGACGGCCGCGTGTATCTTTATCCGTCGCACGATCGCGACTCGGGCATTCCGGACAACGACAACGGCGACCAGTACGACATGACGGATTATCATGTCTTCTCGATGGACAAGGTCGGCGGCCCGGTGAAGGACCACGGCGTGGCCTTCCAGCTCTCGGATGTGCCGTGGGCGAGCAAACAGCTCTGGGCGCCGGACGCCGCCTACAAGAACGGCAAGTACTACTTTTATTTCCCCGCCCGCGACAAGGAAGGCGTCTTTCGCATCGGCGTCGCCATCGGCGACACGCCGCACGGTCCGTTTCGCCCGGATCCAGAGCCGATCGCCGGCACGTATAGCATCGATCCCTGCTGTTTCGTCGACGACGACGGCCGCGCGTACCTGACCTTTGGCGGCATCTGGGGCGGCCAGCTCCAGAAATGGCGCACGGGCAACTGGAACCCCAATGGTGTCGAGCCCGCCGATCACGAGCCGGCCATCGGCCCCCGCATCGCCGAACTCAGCGACGACATGCGGTCGTTCAAGGGCAAGGTCTCCGAGATCGTCATCCTGGACGAGAAGGGCGAGCCGCTGAAGGCGGGCGATCACGACCGCCGGTATTTCGAGGGACCGTGGCTGCACAAGCGCAACGGCCTGTACTATTTTTCGTATTCCACCGGCAACACCCACTACCTCGTGTATGCCACCGGGACCAGCCCGACCGGACCGTTCACCTACCGCGGACGCTTCCTCGAGCCGGTGATCGGCTGGACGACGCATCACTCGTTTGTGGACTTCCAGGGCAAGAGCTATCTCTTCCATCACGACGCGTCGCTCTCGAAGGGCGTGAACCACCTGCGTTGCGTCAAGGTGAAGGAAGTGGTCTACGCCGCCGACGGCACCATTGCCGAGGTGAAGCCGATCAGCTGACCCCGGATAACCAGCCAGCATTCGAAGCCGCGATTACCCGCGGCTTTTTTGTGTCCGCATGGGGGCGTCGCGGTGAAGACCCGCGGCTTGAGCCTGGGCCGCGTGAACCACAGGCATTGGCGCAGCGGGCTTCTCTGTCAGCCACTTGCGGGCAGCGACAATGCGGTTTTCCTCCTCGCTGCATGAATCGCCAACCCACGTTTCAGATCAACCGCCGGGACGCGCTGCGTTATCTTGCGCTCGGCGGCGCCTCCCTTGCCCTTGCGCCCCTGGCGCGGGCCGCCTCCTCCTCCACGCCGGCGTCCACGGCCGGGGCCGCCCGTGCTCCCGCCCTGACCGGCCCCCAGGCTCCGTTTTACCGGTTCAAGATCGGCGATCTCGAAGCCGTTGCCCTCCTCGACGGGGAGATCGCCGGTCCGATTGACCAGATGAGCTGGTGGGCCGGCGCCAGCCCCGAGCAGATGAAGCAGAGCCTTCACGCCGCGTTCCTGCCGGAAGACACGGTGCGGCTGTCCATCACCGTGACGCTGGTCCGCTGCGAGGATCAGCTCGTGCTGATTGACGCGGGCGCAGGCAACCTGTTCGGGCCCGCCGGCGGGAAGCTGACCGAGAGCCTGGCCGCGGTCGGGGTCAAGCCGGAGCAGATCAATGTCGTCGTGCTCACGCACCTGCACGGCGATCATTTCGGCGGCTTGCTGGACGCGAATCGGAAGCCGGCCTTTCCGAACGCGAAGATCCTGATTTCGCGCCGGGAGCACGAATTCTTTTCCCAGCCCAACCCGGATTTCTCCGCGATCAAGCTGCCGGCGGAGGCGATCAAGCAGTCCCTCGAGGGCGCGCACGCCTACCTGGCCGCACTCAAGGACCGCTGGGAGTTTGTGGCCGGCGGCGACAAGCCGCTCAAGGGGATCGAGATCGTGGATGCCCCCGGACACACGCCCGGGCACGTGGGTGTCCTCCTCGGCACGGGCGCGGACCGGATCCTGCATGTGGCGGACGCGGCGCATCACCACGCGTTCTCGTTCGATCATCCTGAATGGGCGTTCCTGTTCGACGTGCAGCCGAAGGTCGCGGAGCAGACCCGCCGCTCCCTGCTCGAGCGGGCGGCCCGCGAGCGCCTGCGGATTGCCGGTGCCCACCTGCCGTTCCCCGCGCTGGGGCACGTGCGGAAGGACGATAACGGCTTCGAATATGTGATCGAACCCTGGGTCGGGGCCTGAGCAGGGGTTCGAACGTCGAACATCGAACTTCGAACATCGAACATCGAACGCTGAACATCGAACATCGAACCTGGATTCCGAAGTAGCCACAGAGAGCACAGAGCTCCGACCCAGCCACCTTCGCCGAGCCTACGGCGGACAAGGAGGACACGGAGGCCCATTCCGGGATTTGAGATCTGAAATTTGAGATTTGAGATCGGTGTCAGCCGTCGAATCGCTGGCGCTCTTCGCTACATTCTGGTAGCCGCCCATCGGTTCGATGTTCGATGTTCGATGTTCGATGTTCGA
>JAEWKR010000122.1 GCA_023457715.1 Verrucomicrobiota bacterium | reverse complement strand
CCCCCCCCCCCGCGCGGGGCGGGGCGGGGGGCCCCCCCGCCCGGATCCGCCGCGCTTGCGTACGACGGCATTAAACCTAATCTGCGGCGACCCCCTATCGTGAAAACGCTCTCCCTGCTCCTGCTCGTGATCCTCGCCACTGCTGGTTGCGCCAGCGGCGCCCGCCGGCCGGAATCGGCGCCCTCGGCCAGCAACGGCCCGACAAACGTGTCGGAGCAGTTCTCCAACGCACAGGCCTACGACAAGTACGTGGTCACCCGCGCGGCCGAGTTGCGCGAGCAGGGCAAGTCCCCGGCGGAAGCCAAAAAAGTCGCCGAGAAGGAAGCCACCGGACGCTACGGGGCGCGCCGCAGCGGGCAGGTGGAAACGCGTTCGGTCAGCGTTGGGAGTTGGGGCGACACCCGTCAGGAGCCCCGCGAGTTGCGCCCGCAGGAGATCGATCAGGCACTGGCGAAATCCAGGCGGTGACCCACCGTCACAGGGCGTCCGAATTTCGCGGATGAAATTTCGCGTGCTGGTCGAGCAGCCGCTGGGGTTCCACCGCCGTGTAGATCTGGGTCGTGGAGATGCTCGCATGGCCCAGCATCTCCTGGATGGCCCGCAGGTCGGCGCCGCCGGTGAGCAGATGCGTGGCGAACGAATGGCGCAGGGCGTGCGGCTTCACCTTTTTCGCCAAACCCGCGCGCTTCGCATACTGCTGCACGATCAGCCACAAACCCATGCGTGAAAAGGAGCCGCCGCGCTGGTTGAGGAAGAGCGCGCTGCCGGTGCGCCCCTTCACGAACTGCGGCCTGCCGGCAGCGAGGTAATTGAGCACGGCGGTGCGCGCCTGGCCCCCGACCGGCACCACGCGCTCCTTCGCGCCCTTGCCGAACACGCGCAGGAAGCCGTTCTCCAGGTCCACCTGCTGCAGCGCAAGCTTCGCCAGTTCGGAGACGCGCAGCCCGCTGGAATAAAACAACTCCAGGATGGCCCGGTCGCGCAACGCGCGCGGATCGCTGCCTCCGGCCGCGGCCAGCAGACGCTCCACCTCGGACTCGCTGAGGGTCGCGGGCAGTTTGCGGGCGAGCTTCGGGCCATCGATCAGCGCGGTGAAATCGTCGTCGCGCACCTTCTCGCTGACCAGAAACCGCGCGAGCATCCGCAGCGCCGTGAGCTTCCGCGCCTGACTGGCCGCGGTGTACTCCCGGCGACTGAGCGAGTGTATCCACGCCGCCGCGTCCGCGCCGGAGACCGATGCCCACCCCGCGATCCGCCGCTCCGCGAAAAAGGCGGCCGCCTGGGCCAGATCATCGCCGTAGCCCGCGACGGTGTTTTTCGAGAGGCCCCGCTCCAGGGTGATGAAAGCCAGAAAACCGTCGATATGCTCGGCAAACGCGTCGGGCAGGACGGCGTCCCTGTCTGAACGACCGTGGCGTTTGGCGCGTGGCATCAGCGGAGCGGTGGCAGGTTGTCAGGTTGCAGGTTCAGCCCATGCAACCGGTAACCTGTAACTTTCCAACCCGGAACTCCGCGGCCGCGCTCAATACCGGCGGCGCATCATCGGCGGCGGCGGCGGCGTGCTCTCCTTCATGCGGAAGGTGATGCGTGCCTTCTCCAGATCGTAGGGACTCATTTCCATTTTCACCATGTCACCGGCGGCGATCTTGATGAAGTTCTTCCTCAGCTTCCCCGAAATGTGGGCCAAAACCTGATGGCCATTCGCCAGTTGGACCTTGAACATCGTCCCCGGCAGCACTGCGACCACCTTTCCTTCCACGTCGATCGAATTTCCGTCAGCCATGGCGGGTTTCGTTCACGAGAGCTCGCTGCATCATAGAGAGTCGTAAAAGCCACTTGTAAGCCAGAATTCGGCCCGCTTAGTCAAGGTTTCCCTCGGCCGATGCTTCCTCCCTCCACCCCGCCGCCGCCCCCCTGCCCGTTCGACAAACGGTTCCCGTCCCAGCTGGTGCGCGACGACGCCTTCTTCATGAGCCTGGCCTACAACCAGGCGATCGACGCCTGGCGCCAGGATGAGGTGCCGATTGGCGCGGTGATCGAGGTCGGGGGCGAGGTGGTCGCGGCCGCCCACAACACGGTGGAGGGCGCGCAGGACCCCACGGCGCACGCCGAGATGCTGGCGATCACCCAGGCCGCCGCAAAGCTGGGCGACTGGCGGCTGGAGGGCGCAACGGTGTACGTGACGAAGGAGCCGTGCCCGATGTGTTCGGGCGCGCTGCTGATGTCGCGCGTAAAACGGGTCTGTTACGCGGTCCCCGATCCCAAGATGGGGTGCCTCGGCGGCGCCACCAACCTGAACGACCTCCCTCGCGTCAACCACCACCTCGAACTCACCGCCGGCGGCGTCCTCGAGTCGGAGTGCCGCGACCTGTTGCAGGCGTTCTTCCGGATCAAGCGGCGGCCGGAAATATCGGATCAGCCGGAGATTTCGGATCGGCCGGAAATTTCAGATTTCAAATTTCAGATTTCAGATGAATCCAATCCGGACCACCCCACCCACGACTCCCGCGAACAGCCGGGAGAGGGCGCCTCGGGCCCCGCTTGAGGCCCTCTGGCTGCGCCAGGATTTGAGATTTGAAATTTGAGATTTGAGATGCGGCAGCTCGTGCCGCTCCTCCGATTCAGCATCTCAGCTTTTCAGCTTTTCAGCTCCGGCCCTCTGGCCCTCCGGCCCTCCGGCCCTCTGGCCCTCTGGTCTGCATTCTCCGCAAACGCCCGGATCGAATCGCTGGCGCTCTTCGCTACATCGGATTGGCCCGGCTGCGCCGGGATTTGAGATTTGGAATTTGAAACTTGAGATGCGGCGACCTTCGCCGCAGCTGCAGATTTCAGCCTTTCAGCCTTTTCCGCCACCGGCCCTCTGGCCCTCTGGCCCTCCGCCCCTCCAGCCCTCCGCCCGTTCCGTTCTGAAATTTGAAATCTGAAATCTGAAATTCCCCCTTCCCCAAGCCGTGTCACCGAGTTGACGGAATCGAATACCCGGTGCATCAGTGCCGCTCCGCACGTTCCAACACAAACAACTCACATCCATGGCCTTCGATCTGCCTCCCCTTCCGTATCCGACCAACGCGCTCGAACCTCACATCGACGCCAAGACGATGGAGATCCATCACGGGAAGCATCACAACGCGTACGTCACCAATGCGAACAACGCGCTGAAGGATCAGCCCGCGTTGGCCAACCTCGACGTGAATGCGCTGATCGCCGACCTGAGCAAGGTCCCTGAAGCCTTCCGCGGCGCCGTGCGCAACAACGCCGGCGGCCACAGCAACCACTCCTTCTTCTGGAAGATCATCGGGCCCAACAAGGGCGGCGCGCCGCGCGGACAGCTGGCGGAGGCGATCAACAGCACCTTCGGCAGCTTCGACAAGTTCAAGGAAGAGTTCGGCAAGGCGGCGACGACGCGTTTCGGCTCCGGCTGGGCGTGGCTCGTGGTCACTCCCGACAAGAAGCTCGCGGTCGGTTCGACCGCCAACCAGGACAGCCCGCTCATGGGCAAGGCCGTCGCCGGCCTCGAAGGCAAACCCATCGTCGGCCTCGATGTGTGGGAACACGCCTACTACCTGAACTACCAGAACCGACGTCCCGACTACATCGGCGCCTGGTGGAACGTCGTCGACTGGGAAGCCGCCGAGCAGAACTACCAGGCCGCGCTGAAGTAGGCTGTAGGCTGTAGGCTGTAGGCTGTAGGCTGTAGGCTGTAAGCTGTAAGCTTTAGCCGGAACCATGCAGACGGATTAACCACGAATGGACACGAATGAACACGAATAGGAGAGGGAACTCGAATGCAGCCCGTCCGTAGTTCCGCTCACTGTTTGGTACCTGCGAGGAAGTGATGATTTTCCCAGGTCTTCATTCGTGTCGATTCGTGTCCATTCGTGGTTAACTGAATCGTTCCGGTTTAGGCTTTAGGCTTTAGGCTCTTTCGAGCCGCACCCACTTCGGGTGCGGCTTTTTGGTCTCCGCGGTAATTGGCCCGCGAATCGCGCGGATTCGCGGGCCACCTCTGGAAGTCGCGAAGGAAAAAGGCGGGGTTCGGAGACCCCGCCCTACACTTCTTGCGCCTTCTGCGCCTTTTTGCGGCCCTTGGGTTTGGCGCCTAAAGCCTACCGCCTAAAGCCTACCGCTTCTAGTACAGCGCGCTCGCCTGCATCGAGTTGCCGACCGGGCTGCGGTCGGTGATCGGCGTGCTCTTCCCCGTCACGGTATCCAGGATGCACAGCACGCTCGTGCGGCGGTCGCGGGCGGTGTAGACGAGGTGACGTCCGTCTCCGAGCCAGCTGGGCTCGATGCCGTCGAAGGCCGCCTTCGACACCACCTCGGCCTTGCCGGAGGAGAAATCGTACACCGCGATCTGGTACCCGCCCGCACGCACGGTGCAGGCGATCTTGTTCCGGTCGGTGCGCGACCAGTCGGGTTCGGCGGAGTAGCTGAAGCCGGTGCGGAGCCGTTGCGGCGTGCCGCCGGCCGTCGACATCACCCACAGCTGGGGTCCGGGCTCCATCGCAAACACCAGCTGGCTGCTGTCGGGCGAGAAGCACGGCGACGACTTCGCGGCCTCCGAACGCGTCTTGCGCACCGGCGCGCCACCGCGCGCGTTGCCCACCCAGATTTCCGGGCTGCCGCTGCCGCTGAGGACCATCGCGACCTGCTGGCCATTAGGGCTGAACCGCGCGCCGCTGTTGGTCCCCTTGAAACTGGCGAACGTCGTCCGCGCGTAGGTGTTCATGTCGATCTGGAAGATGTCGGGAAAACCCGAGCGAAAATAGCTGGTGTAGAGCAGCCGTGAGCCGTCGGGCGACCAGCGCGGCGAGAGCACCAGCGCCCGATCGTTCGTCAGCCGCTTCACTTCGCCGCCGAAGAGATCGGACATGTAGACCTCCTTCTTGCCCGTGCCTTCGCCCACGAAGGCGAGCCTCGCCGCGAAAAACCCGCGGAGCCCGAGGCCGTTGGTCTTCTCCACCGCCCGATCCGCCGCCTTGAGCAGCGCGTTGCGCAGCGTGCTGCCGGCGACGACCTCGCTGAACGCGGGGGTCGTCTCCCGGCCGCGCAGGATGTCGACCTTGACCTGCGTCGGGCCCGCCGGCGTGAAACGAATGTCGTAGGCCACATCCGTGGCGCGCACCGTGTAGCGGCCGTGGGACTTGAAGGCGAGCTGGGCGAGGCCGTTGAGCTCAGGCGCGGTGCTGGAAACGCGCACGGCAATCGTGTCCTTGTCCACCGCGATCGTCACCTCACCGAGCTTGCGGGTTTGGGCGGAAAGCGTGACGGCAGACGCACACAGTGCGATCAGGGACAGGAAGCGAAAGAGTTTATGCATGAAGGCGACGAAGAGAGACGTTGAGCGTGATTAAGCCGAACGGGATTTCTATTTGCTCGGTGCGGCGGCTTAACAACTCTTAATTCTTCACAAATTCGCCAGCCCGCCCCCTCACTCTCCCTTTCCCTCCCTTCCCTCCCGCCACCGTGACCACCGAACAAATCAAGGAACACCTCAAGCAGGTCAAATATCCGGGCTTCAGCCGCGACATCGTCTCGTTCGGCCTCGTCCGGTCCGCGGGGTTCCTCGACGGGGTCGCGAAGGTCTCCCTGGGCCTGACCACCAGCGACGCGAAGATCCCGCTGCACCTCAAGCAGGAGGTCGAGAAATGCCTGAAGGCCGTCCCGGGGGTGACCGATGTGCTGGTCGAAATTTCCGTCGCGGCGCCCAAGGCGGCGCCGGGCGGCGCGGGTGCCGGCGGGAACGTCGCCGGCAACGCGGCACCGCACAAGGGCATCCGCGCGGCCGTGGCGATCGCTTCGGGCAAGGGCGGCGTCGGCAAGAGCACCTTTGCGGTCAACCTCGCCTGCGCGCTTGCCCAGGTGCTGACCGCGCAGGGCCGTCCTGGACGCGTGGGCCTGATGGACTGCGACATCTACGGGCCGAGCGTGCCCTTGATGATGGGCATCCAGGGTCGCCCCGAGGTCGAGGGCGAAGGCCAGGACGCCATGCTGGTGCCGATGGAACGGCACGGCGTGAAGGTGATGAGCATGGGCTTTCTCGTCGACGACAACACGCCGGTGGTCTGGCGCGGTCCGATGATCATGAAGACCGTGCAGCAGTTCGTGCAGAACGTGCTGTGGGGCGAGCTCGACGTGCTCCTGATCGACCTGCCGCCGGGCACCGGCGACGCGCAGCTGTCGCTCGTGCAGACGCTGCCGCTCGACGGTGCGGTGCTCGTGACCACCCCGCAGCCCGCCGCGACCAACATCGCGCGGAAGGGGGGCCTCATGTTCCAGAAGGTCAACGTGCCGCTGCTCGGCGTCGCCGAGAACATGAGCTATTTCACCGACCCCGCCGGCCAGCGGCACACGCTGTTCGGAACGGGCGGCGGAATCATCACCGCCGAAAAACTCGGCACCACGCTGCTGGGTCAGGTGCCGCTCATTCCGGAAATCCGCGAGGGCGGGGATACCGGCGAGCCGATCGTCGTGCGCGCTCCGGAGAGTGTCGCCGGAAAAGTATTTCGCGACATCGGAACCACTTTGCTGTCTCGCCTGCAGAAACCGACACGGGTAATGTGACAGTTAGGCAACATTGCGGGCATTGACAGCCCTAGGTGCCTCCTTCTCATTCTCTTCACGCGCCTGACAGCATGACTTCTCCAGCTCAAGAGCCGTCGACTTCCAGAGAGTTCGTAAAGCAATCCAGCCTCTACCAGGAGTTCCTGGCTGAGCGGGAGGAGATTCTAAAACACAAATGGCTCGAGTCCGAGCGACTTGGGTACGACATTGGGTTTGAACGCGCGCTGCTGGACTGGATTAGAAAACACCGCGAAAGCTGGCGCGCCGCCCGTCGGCAGCAGCAGCATCAGGTCGCTCATCCGGGGACGTCCTCACCGTTTCCCCCGCCGGCCGACGAAAAGAAGGCCAGCTGAACCGGTCCAGGGAGCACCGAATTGGGCCAGCAAAAAGCCGGGTTGAATAACCCGGCTTTTGCTTTGGCGCCCTATCGGGCGGCTGATCAATAAGTTACTTAATCTCCTTGTGCAGCGTGTGACGCTTCAGGTGGGGATTGTACTTCTTCTTCTCGATGCGCTCGGTGACGGTCTTCTTATTGCGCTTCGTGAGGTAGCGGGACACGGGTTTGCCCTCTTTACGAGCTTCCGTGCACTCCAGGATGACTTGTTCTTGCATGATCGAAATGGATTGAGGGGTCAGAGGAAAGGGGCGGAGAGGGGGGGTGCAAGCACCAAAAGTGAAAGTGAAAGTGAAAGTGAGAGTGAAAGGGGCCAAGCGGCCCAACGGGCCTCCCGCACTTTCACTTTCACTCTCACTTTCCCTCGCTCCTAGCGCCGTTTTTCCGTCAGCGGCACCATCACGCCGCGGCGAAACAGGGTCACCTGGCCGGTGCTGGAGGAGACCACGATCGAAATGCAGTTCGCGGTGACGCTGATGGCGGCCGCCGCGGCGTGCCGGCTCCCCAGCCCGCTCGGCAGCGCGTGGCTGCTGTCGGTGGCTTGAATCAGGCTGCCCGCCGCCTCCACCACCCCGTCGCCCCGAATCACGAAGGCGCCGTCGATGGAGGAGAACTCCTTCACGGTTTCATCCATGAAGGGGTTCAGGATGTTCCGATCCTCCTCCTTGTACCCAAAAAACGGATTCAGAACGAGGGGCTTGGTCATCTTCTCCACCTTTTCGGTGTCACCGACGACAAAGAGGCAGCCCACGGGCCGGCCCTCGCGGCCCTCGACCGCCAGCTCCGTCGCGACGGCGATCACGCGTTCCAGCACCTCCGGCTTGACGTCCTCGGGCAGCAGGTCGGCGGTGGATCCGGTCAGCAGCGTCTGGAACTCCCGCTCGATGTCGACCACCACGAGGGTGTCGAACTGGTTGCTGCCGGTGATCCCGCCGATGCAGCAGATGCGATCGGTGAACGACACGATGCCGCGCGTCAGCGCCACCAGGATCGCGCTGCGCAGCTGGGCCAGCCGCTGGTTGGAAAACGAACGCACCTGGATCGTCTCGGTGAACTCCTTCTCGTCCTCCGTCGGCTCGATGGCCGAGCGGGTGACAAGGATGGTCTTGAACTTCGACCTGAGGGTGCCGGGTTGGATGCCGCCGATGAAGGTGTCGCCAAACACCATGATCGCGCTGCAGTCGGTGCCGTCGGCCACGCGTTCCGCCTCGCGGAACATCAGCTTGTTGACCCGATTCTGCTGCGCCTGCACCGCGCGCAGGCCGCCGAAGCCGCCGACCATGCGCTCGTAGAGGGCGTCGAGATCGGGGGCGTTGACCAGGCTGTCGACCAGCGACTGGTCCTTCACCTGCTGGGCGATCGACGCCAGCACCTGGAGGTAATCGCGCGCATTCTCGCCCGCGATCAGCATGAAGATCAGATGGACGCGCTCCTCGGCCAGGGCGCCGTCGTGCCGGATGCCGACCCGGCTGCGGCCGATGGCCAGAATATAGCGCCGGCTCATGCGCACGCGGACGTGCGGCAGGGCGACCCCGTAGCCCAGGTACGTGGTCATCGTGCTCTCGCGGGCGAGGAGCCCCTTCAGCAGCGAATCGGGTTTGAGGTCGGGAAATTTTTCGACCGAAACGTCGAGCAGTTCCCTCAACGCGCCTTCGAGATCCAGGGCCCGCAGGTCGATGATGCGGGTGCGGGCGATGATCTTGTCGAGGCGCATGGGGGTTCAGCGCGGAGCAGCCGGACTCACCGTTCCCACTGCAGCGCGCCTTTCCTGACCTCGTAGATCAGGCCCAGGATCAGGACTCCGAGGAAGAACAGGATCGGGCCAAGGATCGCGATGTTGTTGGCCAGAAATTCGCGGTAGATGAACGTCCACGGAATCAGGATCACCACCTCCAGGTCGAACAGCATGAACAGCAGCGCCGTGAGGTAGAACTTCACCGAGAACCGCGTGTGCACCGCGCCTTCGCTGGGAATGCCGCACTCGTACGCCGAGTCCTTGATCTTGTTCTTCTTCGCGCGCTGGCCGAAGAAATGACTCGCGCCGACCACCGCGCCGGTGATGCCGGCGGCCAGGGCGGCTTGGATCAGGAAAGGTACGTACGCAGAAGCGTTCATAACATTAGCAGTCCGCTAATTGGGTCTACGCTCGACCGGCGCGCAAGAGGGAAGTTGCAGGGGCGGCGAAGGAAATTCCGTTCGCTTTGCTTCCCTCGGGTTCGTGCTCGTGCTCGTAATCGTGCTCGTGCTCGCGCCTCCATGATCCCGCGGCGGTTACAAACCGAGCACGATCACGAGCACGAGCAAGAGCACGAACACGAGCACGAGCGAGTTGCGCTCAGGGTTCCTCCCCCACCCGCACGATCTTCGCCTGGTTCGTGGCGGTCGAACCCACGCCCAGCGTCTCGGCGAATTCGAGCGTGCGGATCTCCTCGTCGATCGGCTGGAACCCGGACTGGCGGCGATGCGCGTTCATGCGATCGCGCATGAGCGCGTCCATGATCACCGGATCCCGGCTCAGCCAGACCACCGGTTCAGAAACCGTGTACAGCGAATTGAAGAAGGGCCCCCCGATGAACTGGTAGTGCTGAAGGCTGGCGATCGTGAACATCCAGGTCTGGCGCAGTTCGGGGATCGCGCTCATCTCCGCCACGGCGGCGGGGGCGTTGGCGGGCGAGCGGAAAAAACGCGCGGTGTTGGAGGCGTTCCACAGGGTGGCGTTCACGAGCGCGCCGTTCACGCCCAGCGTGGAGTGATCGGTGTACACCGGCAGGTTGATCCAGAAATCGGCGTCGAGAAACAGCGGCGTCGCCAGAAAGCTCTTACGGTCCTCGTCCTTGGTCGTGCTGTTCGCCACGTCCTCCGTCTGCTTGGCCGCGAACACCGGGTCGAAGCGCTGCGGCAGCGGGGAGTCGTAGAACCACACCGGATCGTAGTACCGGCCGGATTCCAGCACGTAGACGGGATTCCCGGTGAACGGCGTCTGACCCGACACGAGCGACGGCAGGTATCCAGTCATCCGCAGGCGGAGGGCGTTGAGGCCAACGAGAAAGATGTTCTGCCGCTCGAAGCCGCGGCGCTCGAGTGCCGCGATGACGGCCTTGGTGAGCGGGATCGGCGTGGCCATCCCGGGTCCGGAGTCCGCGTACACCTTGAGACCAATCCGTTTCTTGGGGCCGGGCGCCACCTTGCGACCGATCGCCTGTTCGAACTGGGAGATCAAACGCTCGACCTGCTGGGCGTACTCCGGCTCGGTGAACCCGGCCAGGCGGGCCTGCCAGACCGGCTCAACGGCCGTCCGCCCGCTGAGTGCACCGGTGGGCGCCAACGTCGGAGCCGCGGCGGGAGCAGCCGCCCGGCTCACACTGACGAGTAGACCAAGGAGAAACAGCGAAAGGAAGCGCATGGAGGAGTTGAGTCGTCCCGGCCGGCACAAAGTTTCGTCCGGGCGGCGGAAATTGAGCACGGAGCGAGCCGGAGTCCAGAACCGAGCGGTCACCGCGTTTCTGCTCTAGACTCCGACTCCCGCCCGCGAGACGCTTCCGTTTTCCCCCCTTCAGTCTTTCCGCCTTCAGCCGTTCAGTGTTTCAGCCGTTTCCGCCGCCATGCCCGTCATCAAGCCAACCTGCGTCCGCGACCTGAAGGTGCGCGTGAACCTGGCTGACGTGGTGTCCCGCGTCGTGGCGCTGAAGAAGGCCGGGGGCGCGCGACTCAAGGGCCTCTGCCCGTTTCACAATGAGAAGTCGCCCTCGTTCCATGTCGATGCCGACAAGGGCTTCTACAAATGCTTCGGGTGCGGCAAGGCGGGCGATGTGATCACGTTCGTGCGCGAAACCGAGCAACTCAGCTTCTCCGAAGCCGTCGAGGCACTCGGCAAGCGGTTCGGGATCACCATCGAATACGAGGAAGGCTCCGGTGGCCCGACGCAGGAGGAGCGCAGTCTGCGCCAGGAGTTGTTCGATCTGCACGAGCAGGCGGCGGATCATTTTCATCAGGTGTTCCGCAGCGCGGAGGCGACCGGCGCCTATTTCAAGGACTACTGGACGGCGAAACGCCGGTTTTCGCCGGAGCTGGCGGAGGAGTTCAAGATCGGGGGCGTGGACGAACAGGGCAGCGGGCTGGCGGCGACCCTCCTGCGGCGGCGGTACTCGGAGGAGGCGCTGCGCCGCTGCGGGCTGTTCTTCGTGCGCGACGACGCGATGATCACCCTGCACACCCTGAAGCCGAGATTTCGGGGGCGGCTGATGATCCCCATTCGCGACCATCAGGGACGAGTGGTCGCGTTCACCGCCCGCCAGACCGAGCGCACGCCGGCCGACGACCCGGCGCGCGAGGCAAAGTACGTGAATTCGCCCGAGACCCCGATTTTCACGAAAGGGCACCTGCTCTTCAACCTGGACCGGGCCCGGACGGCGGTGGGCGAAGGTCGGCCGTTCGTGATGGTGGAGGGCCAGCTGGACGCACTCCGGTGCTGGAGCGTGGGGCTCAAGACCGCGATCGCACCGCAGGGGACTGCCATAACCGAAAGCCAGCTCCTGCTCCTCCGCCGTTATCACCCACAGGTGGAATGCTTCTTCGACAGCGACGCGGCGGGACAAAAGGCGGCGCTGCGATTCCTGCCGCTGGCCCTGAAAGCCGGCCTGGAGGTGCGCTTCCTGACCCTCTCCGGCAGCAGCAAGCTCGATCCCGACGTGCTCTTCCTGGAGCGGGGGCTTGGCGCCTACAAGGAACTGCGCGCGAACGCGCAGACCGCGATGGCGTTCGCCTGCCGGGCGGCACTGCCCGAACCCGCCGCCGCGTCGCCCGAGTCCAGGGCGCGGGCGGCGGTCGAAATCTTTCCCCTGCTCCAGACCATCGAAAGCGAGGTCGCCCGCAGCGGGTCGCTGAACGAGGCTGCCACCCATCTGCGGCTCCCGGCGACGGCGCTGGCGGCTGATTACCAGGCGTTTGCGACCAGGCAGGCGCGACAGGCCGCCGCTCGACCCGCGGCCGCCGATCCGCGGGGAGGCTCGGGCGACCTCGTGACCCTCCCACCCGCACCGGCGGCCAACGTGCACACCCCGGAGCGCGACCTGCTGCTCCTGATCCTGCATTTCGAACACCTGGGAACACCCCTTGCGCACGCCCTCCAACCGGAGTGGGTGGATACCGGGCATTTGCCGGGTGGACTGTTAAATCGCTTTCTTAGTGAGTTTGAACAGCATTCGTGGCCGGGGCGCGATCATTTGGATCCGCTGCTTGAAACAGAGGCAGAACGGGCTTTGGTGGCGGCCCTCCTGTTCGAGACGCCGGCCATCGAAGATCCGGTCAAGATCGCACAGGAGGGTTTGCGTCAGTTACGGGCTCGGGCGCTCGAACCTCGGCTGCGCCAAATAGAACTTGCACTGGCCACAAGCGCTACGGACAGTAACTTTGACCCAATTTCACTCTTGAAAGAACGTTCTGAACTGCATCGCCAGCTCCGTCAGCCCCTTGTGCTGTCGGTCTCTGCCTGAGTGGGTCCCTCCGGTCGTTCCTGCGCATCCCTTTACACAACAACATGTCGCGCAAAGTTAAGTCCGCCTCCGCGGATTCCGCCCAGTCCGAAGCCGTCGAAGCGGCCCTTGAGAAAGCCCACGTGGGCACCCCCGACGGCGCTGCCGCCGCGGGAGACATCCCTGCCGGCGGGATCAACGAAAAGATCCGTCAGCTCATCCGGCTTTCCAAAGAGCAGGGTTACCTGACGTTCGACGATATCAACGAGGCGCTGCCCGAGTCCGTCGAGAACCAGGAGGAGATCGATAACGTTCTCTCCATTCTGCAGAACCTCGACATCGAGATTCTGGAGCCGGACCAGGTCGAAGACTACAAGCAGCGGCAGGAGGAGGCGGAGGAGGAGGAGTCGCGCTCGTCGCAGAACGACATTCTGGACGATCCGGTTCGGATGTACCTGAAGCAGATGGGCCAGGTCCCGCTGCTCACGCGCGAACAGGAAGTGGAAATTTCGAAGCGGATCGAAACCGCGGAACTGAAGGCACAGGAAGCGTTGTTCCAGGCTGCCGCCGTCGGCAGCTACATCGGGACGCTCGGTGCCAAGCTGCTCAACCGCGAGGAGCGTTTCGACCGTGTGGTGATCGACAAGAAGATCGATTCCCGCGAGGCGTACTTCAAGGCGCTGCCCAAGCTCGTCGAGAATACGCAAAAGGCGGAGGCCTCCGTCGCCGAGGCGTGGGAGGAGTACCTCAAGACCAAGAACGAGGCCGAGAAAAAGAAGGTGCTTGCGAAGTTCCGGAAGCGTGAGGGCGTGCTCCGTTCGTACTTCGGCAAGTTTTTCTTCAAGCTGAAGGTGTACGAGGAGTACCTCGAGCAACTGCGCCCCACCTTGGAGGAGATCGGCCTGCTCCACGACCAGCTCGACCGGGCCAGGCATCCGAAGACCAAGAAGGACGCGGCGATCGACACCAAGGCCGTGCACCTCCGCCTGAAGCAGATCGAGGCGCAGCAACGGATCACGCCCGACGAACTCAACAACGTCGTCGCCCAGACCATGGTGCACGTGCGGGAAGCGCACAAAGCCAAGACCGAGATGGTGGAGGCCAACCTTCGCCTGGTGATCTCGATCGCCAAGAAGTACACCAACCGCGGCCTCTCCTTCCTCGACCTGATCCAGGAGGGCAACATGGGCCTGATGAAGGCGGTCGAGAAGTTCGAGTACCGTCGCGGCTACAAGTTTTCCACCTACGCAACCTGGTGGATTCGCCAGGCCATCACCCGCTCCATTGCCGACCAGGCGCGCACGATCCGCATTCCGGTGCACATGATCGAGACGCTGAACAAGGTGATGCAGGTGCAGAAGCAGCTCCTCCAGGAATACGGCCACGAGCCCACGCCGGAAGAGGTGGCCGACGAGATGAACCTGCCGGTTGAGCGCGTGCAGCAGATCATGAAGATGGCGCAGCAGCCCATCTCGTTGCAGTCCCCCGTCGGCGACGGTGACGACACGAGCTTCGGCGACTTCATCGAGGACAAGTCGGCCGAGAACCCGTACGACATGACGGCGTACTCGCTGCTCCGCGAAAAGATCATCGACGTTCTCGATACCCTCACCGAACGCGAACGCCGCGTGTTGTCCCTCCGCTTCGGGCTGATCGACGGTTACAGCCGCACGCTCGAGGAAGTGGGCAAGCAGTTCAAGGTGACCCGCGAACGCATCCGGCAGATCGAGGCGAAGGCGCTGCGCAAGATGCGCCACCCGACGCGCATCCGCCAGCTCCACGGGTTCTTCGACGCCGAGCAGATCGACAACGCCCAGAACCTGCTGAAGGTCGCCGCCACCGCGCGTCCTCCGGGCGCGCCCGGCATGCCGATGCCGCCGATGCCCCCGATGCCCAACCTTCCGTCTCCGATGCGCCTGCCCGGCAGCCTTCCGGGCGGCCTGGGCTTCCCCGCGCCGAAGATGTGAGGGAAAGGGATTAAGGGAATGAGGGAGTTAGGGGGAGCAGGACTCCGTATTCCTCACTCCCCCCCTCACTCCCTCATTCCCTCACTCCCTTCCCCATTCCGTCATTCCCTCCTTTACAGCCCCACGGGGCGACGTACCTTCTGGACACCATGTCTCTCTCCTCTCTCGTGCTTGCCATCGGCATCGGATCGACCGAGCTGCTCGTTATCCTCGCGATCATCCTCCTGCTGTTCGGTGGCTCGAAGTTGCCCTCCCTCGCCAAGGGCCTCGGCCAGTCGGTGAAGGAGTTCAAGAAGGCCACCAAGGACGAAGACGAAGAAAAGTCCGGCGCTCCGGCGACCGAGGTCAAAAAGACCGAAACCAGCACGAACTCGACGCCGTAAGCGTCGTTTCCCGGCCAGCTTTCCCGGCGCGTTCCCTTCGGAACGCGCTTTTTGTTTGCCCCGAACGTAGCGCGCCGGCCGGCCAGGATCAGCCCTCGCCGTCTTCGGTCTCCGCCGGGTTCTCGCGGAGCCACGCCTTGAACTCCGTGTTCTGCGCCGGCGTGCCGAGCACCAGGATCTCGTCGCCCGCGCGGATCAACTCCTGCGCGCTGGGGTTGAGGATGCGGAAACCCCCGCGGTGGATGCCGGCCACCTGGACGCCAAAACTGCGCGCCGGCGAAAGGTCCCCCAAGGTGCGTTGCGCGGCGCGACTCCAGCCGGGCACCAGCATCACCTCCATGCTCACCTCCTCGAAGACCGAGTCGGCGCCGCGCACGCCCGACACCTGCGCGAGGAATTTCTGGCCCGCCCGAACCTGCTCCCCTGTGCCCAGCAGCAGCACCTTGTCGCGGGGATACAGCGTGGTCTCCGGCGGCGGCAGCGGGATCATGTAGCCCTGCCGCTCAATGCCGACGACGGAACAGCCATAGCGCGCGCGCAGATCCAGCTCCGCGATGGTCTTGCCCTGGCAATCCGCCAGATCCGGGAGCGTGCAGTCGATCATGTGCAGATTCCAGTCGCTGTGCGGCTGGAGCCAGGGCGCCGTCGTGGACGACATCCGGGCGCTGTCGGTCTCGATCGCGCTCAGGATCCCCACCTCCATCTCGCTGTGCCAGTAGATGAGCTTTCGCCGCAGGACGAGGATGCCGACCAGGGCGGCCGCGGCCGTGATCAGCACCAGCGATTTGGCCAGCTCGCCGACGGGTATGATGGCCAGGAGCCACAGCGAAAGCGCGGTCGCCGCGGCCACCTTGAGCGCCGTCTCGATCATCGGCCGCATCCGCTTCCGATTGCGGTGACCGCGCGTCGACAGCTCCGAGTAGATCAGGGCCATCGCCGAAAGATTGCGCCAGATGGCCACGAGCGGCGCGAGCGACACCAGCACCAGCAGCGTCCAGAACCCGATCTGCACCGCGAGGGGATACTCGAAACGCGGCCCGATCCAGTGCTGCACCAGTTCGAAAAGCTGACCGGAAAACACGACGAGTCCGGTGACGAAGAGCATTCCGACCCCCACCTGCGCGATGCGCTTGCGGCTGAGCTGCCAGAGGAGATTCCGCCGCCGCCGCTCCTGTGAGCGCTCGAGCCAGTCGCGATAAGCCGCCAGCCATGCAGCGAGCCATCGCGGCTCCCGGGCCAGGACGAACGTCGCGATCTCGTCCGAACGGCGCGTCACGAGCGGCGCGAGGAGGGTCGTCACCAGCGAAATGCCGACGGCCAGCGGGTAGAACGAGCGGGGCACGATCGCGGCGGCCACCCCGAGCTGCGCGATCACGAAGGAGAATTCGCCGATCGGCGTCGCCGTCAGCCCGGTGCGCAGCGCATCCTTGGAGCTGGAACCGGTCAGCGTCATCCCTGCCCCGACCGCGACGGTGCGCGCGAGCAGCGTGAACAGGCCCAGCACGATGACCAGCGCCAGCTGATCCCAGATGTCCCGGGCGTCGATCTGCAGCCCGATGGCCACGAAAAACACCGCGCTGAACACGTCCCTCATGCCCTCAAAGGTCCGCTCGACCTGATGCCGGTGCATGGTTTCGGCGACGATCGTACCGAGAAGGAACGCCCCCAGGGCCAGGGAGTACCCGGCCCCCTGCGCGATCACCGCCAGCCCGAACAGGAGCGCGGCGATCCCGATGGTCTGCAACTCCTCGTCCACCGCGATGCTCATGCGCTGCAGCAACCAGGGCACGAGCAGCAGGCCGATCACGCCCGCCAGGACGACAAATGCCCCCAGGAGCAGCACGGATTCGACGACCTGCCCCGCCCCCCCGTGACCGTACTGCACCATCGAATTCAGCAGCGTCAGCATCACGACCGCCACCACGTCCTCCAGCACCGCGATGCCCATCGCGAGCTGGCCGGAGCGCTCGTGGGTCGAGCCGGTTTCCTGCAGGATCTTGCTGATGATCGCCGAGGAGGAGACCATCAGCATGGCCGCCAGGACGATGCCGTGCCGCGCGGGCCAGTCGAGGATCACCGCCAGCGAGCGGGAGAAATAGAAGACGACGACCGCGCCGGCCATCGCGGCGAGGAGCAGCGACAGGCCGAGCCGTCGCAGCTTTCGCACGCTGAGCCGCATCCCGATGGAAAACATCAGGAACACCAGCCCGATCTGCGCCAGGGTATCGATCCGCTCGCGGTTCGTGACCAGTGCGAGCGTTTCCGGCAGATGCGGCCCCACGATCATCCCGGCCACCAGGTATCCGAGGATCACGGACAGCCCCAGCCGCTGGCACAGCCAGCCCACGACCCCGGCCACGAGCAGGATCACCGCGAGGTCTTGGATGAAATTGAACCCATGCATCAGCCGACGGAAGGAAGTGGGAGTGAGGGAGTGAGGAAGGGAGCAACCACAGTGACCGCGCAACAGCACCTCTGGTCAAGCCCTTGGGACAACAGCGGGTTCACGGCGCGGACCCTCACTCCCTCACTCCCTCATTCCCTCCCTCACTCCCTCACTCCCTCATTCCCTCCCTCCCTCCCTCCCTCATTCCCTCCCTCCCTCATTCCCTCATTCCCTCCCTCACTCCCTCACTCCCTCACTCACTCACTCCCTCATTC
>JAEWKR010000121.1 GCA_023457715.1 Verrucomicrobiota bacterium | reverse complement strand
CGCCAGTTCATCGATGGCCTTGCGCACCGTGCCCTGGCTGACGCGGAAGCGGGCCGCCAGGTCCATCTCGCTGGGGATGGCCTCGCCCGGCTTCCACTCGCCCGCCTGCAGCCCTTGCAGGATCAGGCCCTTGATCTGCTGGTAGAGCGGGCTGAACGAGGGCGCGGCCTGCGCCGGCGCGGCTTCGGCCGCGGCATCGTCCGTGGGGGGCAGGGCGGGCATGGTTCGTCAGGGTCGGGCAAGCCGGATGATATCTTATATAAGACATAAGACAAATTGACCGCGCGAGCGCCGAGGCGGTACACTCCCGCCCTGTTCCGCCAGGGCCCAGCCCGGCGGTAGCGCCGGTCGCAAGGAGCCCCGCGGCTCCCCCGTTCCGGCCCCACGCGCCACGCGCGCGACGAAACGATTCAACCCACTTCCGGAGAACCTCCATGAGCAAGAAGCCCGTCCGCGTCGCCGTCACCGGCGCCGCCGGCCAGATCGGTTACGCCCTGCTGTTCCGCATCGCCTCCGGCGAGATGCTCGGCAAGGACCAGCCCGTGATCCTGCAGCTGCTGGAGATCCCGGACGAGAAGGCCCAGAAGGCGCTCAAGGGCGTGATGATGGAACTCGAGGACTGCGCGTTCCCGCTGCTGGCCGGCATGGAAGCCCACGGCTCCCCCGACACCGCCTTCAAGGACACCGACTACGCGCTGCTGGTCGGCGCCCGGCCCCGCGGCCCCGGCATGGAGCGCGCCGACCTGCTGGCCGCCAACGCGCAGATCTTCACCGCGCAGGGCAAGGCGCTGGACAAGGTCGCCAGCCGCGGCGTCAAGGTGCTGGTGGTCGGCAACCCGGCCAACACCAATGCCTACATCGCGATGAAGAGCGCGCCTTCGCTGCCTCGCGAGAACTTCACCGCCATGCTGCGCCTGGACCACAACCGCGCGCTGTCGCAGGTGGCCGCCAAGACCGGCACCAAGGTCGGCGACATCGAGAAGCTGTGCGTCTGGGGCAACCACTCGCCCACCATGTACGCCGACTACCGTTTCGCCACCATGAACGGCAAGGCGGTGAAGGACCTGATCAACGACCAGGTCTGGAACGCCGACGTGTTCCTCCCCACGGTGGGCAAGCGCGGCGCCGCCATCATCGAGGCGCGCGGCCTGTCGTCCGCCGCCTCGGCCGCCAACGCCGCCATCGAACACATGCGCGACTGGGCGCTGGGCACCAACGGCAAGTGGGTGACCATGGGCATCCCGTCGAACGGCGACTACGGCATTCCCAAGGACGTGATGTTCGGCTTCCCCGTCACCTGCGCCAACGGCCAGTACGAAGTGGTCAAGGGCCTGGAGATCGACGCCTTCAGCCAGGAGCGGATCAACAAGACGCTGGCCGAACTGCAGGACGAGCAGAAGGGCGTCGCCCACCTGCTGTAAGAAGCCGAGCCTTGCATCCGCGCGACATCCTCCTCGGCGCCCAGGCGCGCACCGGCTCGCTGCCGGTGTGCGACCACTATAGCGGCGTCGAGGCGCGGATGCGCAAGAGCCTGCAGCTGCAGGCCGAGATGACCCGCGAGTTCGGCGCCTGCGTCTTCGACGTCACGCTCGACTGCGAGGACGGCGCGCCGGTTGGCGGCGAGGCCGAGCACGCGCAGTTGGTGACGGAACTGGCGCTCGCGGCGCCCGAGCAGGCGCGCGTCGCCGTGCGCGTGCACCCGGTTGACCACCCGTCCTTCGCGCAGGACGTGCACACCATCGTCGGCAGTGCCGGCGCCCGCCTCACGCACGTGATGCTGCCCAAGGTCGAATCGCTGCGCGACGTCGAGATCGCCGTTCGTGCGGTCGATGCCGCGGGTGCTCCCGCGCTGCCGCTGCACGCGCTGGTCGAATCGCCCGCCGCCGTGCACCGCGCCTTCGACATCGCGGCCCACCCGCGCGTCCAGTCCCTCAGCTTCGGCCTGATGGACTTCGTGTCGGCCCACGGCGGTGCGATTCCCGAGGCGGGCATGGGCGCGCAGGGCCAGTTCACGCATCCGCTGGTGGTGCGCGCCAAGCTGGAGATCGCGTCGGCCTGCCATGCGCACGGGAAGGTGCCGTCGCACTGCGTGGTCACCGAGTTCAAGGACCGCGAGGCGATGCGCGCCGCGGCCCGCCGTGCGGCCACCGAGTTCGGCTACACCCGGATGTGGAGCATCCACCCGGACCAGATCCGGCCGATCCTGGATGCGCTCTCGCCCAGCGAAGGCGAGATCGCGCAGGCGGCCCGCATCATCGAGCAGGCGCGGCAGGCCGGTTGGGCCCCCATCAGCTTCGAAGGCAAGCTGCACGACCGCGCCAGCTACCGCTTCCACTGGCAGGTGCTCGAAAGGGCGCATTCCACCGGAAGCCGCCTGCCTCCCGAGGCGCTGCAGTGGTTCCCTGCCGCTGGCGCCAGAACATGAAGTACCGGAGACGAACACCCATGCACACCCACGCCCTGGCCGCCGCCATCGCCGTCCTCCTCGCCGGCGCCTCGCTGCCCGCAGCCGCCCAGCAGGCCGCGAAGCCCGAGGAAAAGAAGGCCGCCCCTGCGGCCAAGCCGGCCGCCAAGCCGGCGCAGAAGGCCGCGCAGAAGCCGCCGCTGGCGCGCTCGGCCCAGAAGGCGGTGGAGGAGGTTACGCCCATCGATGACGACCCCAGCGTCCAGATCGGCGAGAAGGAGCTGGAGGTCGCCAGGCAGGTCTTCGTCGGCGAGATGCCGTGCGAGCTCGGCGCTAGCGTGCGCGTGAGGCCCGCGCGCCGCGAGGGCCTGTTCGTCATCAGCACCAAGGGCTACCGCTTCCTGATGTACCCGGTGGAAAGCCGCACCGGCGCGATCCGCCTCGAGGACCCCAAGCGCGGCGCCATGTGGCTGCAGCTGGGCAACAAGTCCATGCTCATGAGCCAGAAGCTCGGCCAGCGCCTGGCCGACGAGTGCCAGAGCCCGCAGCAGATCACCGTCGCCGACGAGCTCAAGCGCAATCCGCGCCCGAGCATCCTCGACGCGCCTGCGCCCGCACCCGCTCAGGCCGCCGCTTCGGCGCAGCCGGCAGGGA
>JAEWKR010000120.1 GCA_023457715.1 Verrucomicrobiota bacterium | reverse complement strand
TGGCCGACGTGCTAAAGGTGGTGGAAGCGGGCGGAAAGCTGCCGCTTCCGGTGATCCTGCGCTGCCGGATCAAGTATTTCAGCCAGGCGGCCGTGCTGGGCGGCACCGAGTTCGTCGAACGGCACGTCGCCGCCTACCGCGACCGATACAAATTGACGGAGCGCGTCGCGAGGCAGCCGCTGCCCGACGCCGCCGATTGGGGTTCGCTTTCCGGGCTGCGGCCACTGAGAGCGAACCTGCTCGGCTGAAGCTTCCGCACGAATTCCGGCCGGAGGTGTGCCCAAGCGGGCGCGCGCACGCCGGAGATCAGCCGTTTTTCGGCCCGACCTACCCACACGAGGTCGCTTGAATCAGGTCCCGGTTCCGACCTCACCCGTTCTGTGCCCTGAGCCCACAAAAAGGGTCTGTCAGATAACCCCAGCCATCCTTGACGGGTCTGTCCCCCTGCGGAGGTGGAGCAAGCCGCCGTGTTTGAATGTCTGTCCCTCCCGGTGTATGTCTGTCCCTATCCGAGGGGGTCTGTCCCTTGGTGGTTAGCGGACGACGCGGGCGCCGCCGCCTTTGATTTGTTTTTCGACTTCCTTGCGGGTGGCCATCGAGGTGTCGCCGGGAGTCGTCGAGGCGAGCGCGCCGTGGGCCGCGCCGTAGTCGACGGCCTTCTGCGGGTCGTTGAATTCGAGGAAGCCGAACTGCAGACCGGACGCAAAGCTGTCGCCGCCCCCGACTCGGTCGAGAATCTCGAGCTCCGGGTACTGGCGGCTTTCGTGAAACTTGCCGTCGTGCCAAAGAATCGCACTCCAGTCGTTCTTCGTCGCAGTAATCACGCGACGAAGCGTCGTGGCGGCGACCTTGAAGTTCGGGAAGGTTTTGACCGCCGTCTGGATCATGTCCTTGAACGCATCGAGCTCGATCTTGCTGATGTTATGGTCGGCCCCCTTGACCTCAAAGCCGAGCGAGGCGGTGAAGTCCTCCTCATTGCCAATCATTACGTCCACATACTTCGCGATCTCCTGGTTCACCTCCTGGGCCTTCTTCAGGCCGCCAATGGTCTTCCACAGAGAGGGACGGTAGTTGAGATCGTAGCTGACGATTGTCCCATGCTTGTTCGCGGCCTTGACGGCTTCGATGGTCAGCGCCGCGGTCGTCTCAGACAACGCCGCGAAGATCCCGCCGGTGTGGAACCACCGGACCCCAAGCTTTCCGAAGATGTGATCCCAATCAAAATCACCCGGCTTCAGCTGGGACGCCGCGGTGTTGCCCCGATCCGGGTTGCCCACCGCCCCCCGCACGCCAAAGCCGCGCTCGGTGAAGTTCAGGCCATTGCGCACCGTGCGACCGATGCCGTCGTCCTCGCGCCACTTGATAAAGTCCGTGGCCACGCCCCCCTGCATGATGAAGTCCTCGACCAGATGGCCGACCTCGTTGTCGACGAACGCGGTGCAGACCGCCGTCTTGTAACCGAAGCACTTCCGCAGGCCGCGGGACGTATTGTACTCGCCACCGCCTTCCCAGACTTTGAATTCGCGGGCGGTCCGGATGCGGCCCTCACCGGGATCGAGGCGCAGCATGACTTCGCCGAGTGAGATCTGGTCGAACGCACAGGATTTGGCAGGCTTGATGGAGAGGCTCATGGGAGAGTGAAAGGGGGAGGGTAAAAGAGACGATTGGGAAGGAATTAGGACACGTGACCGTAAATGGCGGATGAATCAATACTCAACATCCAACCGGGATTCCGAAGTAGCCACAGAGAGCACAGAGCTCCGACAAGGAGGACACGGAGGCTCGGTTCTTGGACAAACCTGTTCATCGCGTAACGCCCAAGACAGTCGCAGCGCCGCCTCCGGCCCGGCTCTGATTGGGCCTCTGTGACCTCTGTGGCAAAATCGGTATTCAGGTCCAACATGTGTCGGTGCTCTGTGATCTCTGTGCCTCAGTAGCCCTCGCTGTGACAGTCGCGGCAGGTGCGGTAAGGGGAACTGGGGAGGAGGGCGCGGCCGCAGTGGTTGCACTCCCGGCGGGCGAGGCCCTGCTTGCCCCAATGATTACGCAGGATCGCCTGAACCTGCTCGGTCGCTGTACGACGGATGTCCTCGACGTGCGGACCGTCACGGAAGGCTTCGGGAAACTTGAGCGCAAGCCAGCGGTACACTGTCGTGAGTTTCAACGTCTCCTCCAGTGACTCGAGGCCGCCGGCGGCGTCGATCCGACGGGGAAACTGCACCGGTTTCCCCGCGTCAAGCAGCTCCAGCCACTCGGCGAAAATGCTGCGGAAGAGGTGTTCGTCGAGATCGATGGGGGTGCATGCCAAAGCGTAGCGCTGCTCCACCGACAGAGAAGGGGCGTAGGTGTCGACCAACTCCGCCGCGGCATAAACATCCTCCTGCACGTCGGGAAAGAAGGTGCCTTCCGGGAACGTGAGCCGCGTGCGGAAGAAATCCAAAATGGGCACCAGCCGTTCCAGCCCCAGATGGTCGGCGATCGCCCGCACATGCATGGTGGTCGGCGCCGCCGGCAGGTGATCAAAGGGTGGCGTCTGCTGCGGTTCACGCAGGGCCGACTCCACGCGACGCGCATCGCGCGCCGAAAATGCGCCAACCCAGCCGGTGGCCCCCGGCCCCCGCCCGGCCCGACCGGCGATCTGGAGAAGCTCCGACGGTTCCAAACGTCGGATGATCTCTCCGTCGAACTTGTCCGTCTCGTAGAAAATCACCCGGTCCAATGGAAGATTGAGCCCCAAACCAATGGCGTCCGTCGCGACCACGACGTCCGACTCGCCTTCCCGAAAACGACGCGCCTCGTTGCGCCTGACCTCTGGCGAGAGGTTGCCATAGATGACCGAGACCCGGAGGCCTCGGGATTCAAACATGGCCTTCAGTTCCAGGACCATGGTCCGCGAGAATCCAATGATGGCCGATCGCGGGGGCACCCGGCGCCAGTCAAGCACTCCTTCGAACTCGAGCGTTCCCTGTCGTTCGCGGTGGTGAACCTCGAGCGTGTCGCCACAGAGTTCGGCCAGACGGCGGATCACCGGTTCGGCGGAAGAGGGTCCGGTGACGATCAACGTTTCGGCCGCGACGCCGCAGTAGGCCGCAACCCACGCCCAGCCGCGATCCCGATCAAAGGCCAGCTGGATCTCGTCGAGCACACAGACGGCAAAACGCTGCGAGAAATCGGTCATCTCCACCGTGCGCGAGGAATGGGTGGCGGATGCCAGGTCACGTTCCTCGCCGGTGATGAGCGAGCATGGCCGCCCCAGCTCAGCGAGCCGGTCGCGTTGCTCGAGCGCGAGCAGACGCAGCGGTCCCAAGTACATCCCGCTGGCGGCTTCGCTGAGAGCACCGATGGCCTGGTGAGTCTTGCCGGAATTCGTCGGGCCCAGCCACGCCACCACTTTGCGCTGCATTCCACGGGCGAGGGGAAAACATCGGAGATAGTCGAGAAAGCCCGGATTGCGCAGAGCCAGATCGTCCAACAGCGAACGATCAACAGCGTGCGCACAGGCGACCTTGAGTCGTTGATACAGCTCCTTCCGGTCGGCGAGCAGCGGCGGGCCACGGTGGGTGGCCCGGTCGAGGTCCACCTGCTGCAGGCGTCCCCAGCCTTCATAGGCCGGCGGAGATTCGCGTAGCCGGCGCTCCAATTCCAGCGTGCCGCCGGGTTTGCGCCGCCGGAGATTGTCCGCCACCGCTCCGGCTCCACGATCCGCGAGGTCAACCGCGAGCGCCGGCAGCTTCAACACGAGAGGCGAAAGGACCGGAAGGACAAGGCCAGGGCCCAGACGAACCACTGCGGGCAGGAGCAAGGTGAGCTCGTCGCCCGGTTCCGAATAGCCTCCGAAGCTCAGCCCCGCTCCAGGGGCAGCCTCGGCAAGCTGCTCCGCGGCCAGCCGTGCCAGACTTGCCCGAACGCCCCCAACCCGGACGCGGGGCCCGATGGGAGCAGCCAAAAAGGCCGTGGCCAGGGCGGAGTCCTCAATGCCGAGCTCCGCCACCAGCGACTGGCGGGCGCCGGTCACCACCTCCTCGTGTGTCCACTCCCGATCCACGTCCATGGCGCACTGTTACGAGAGCGCGAGAGATGTCAAAGGAGGCGGTACGCGTCCACCGGGGACCCCCTTGAATTCGGCGCGCCCCCCGGGTCCGCCATCCCCCCACCATTCCGCGTGAACGCGGGACTACGTACCCAAACCGCGACGCTCGATTTGGCAGGCACACCGAACCTGACTACAACCCGAGCCTGGCAGATCGATATCGGAGCGTCGGCACTTCGATGTTCGACCTGAGTACCGATTTTGCCACAGAGGTCACAGAGGCCCAATCCAGAGCCGAGCCGGAGGGGGGCGCTGCGATGCTTGGGTACGTTGTCCCGCGTTCAGGCGGAATGTTGGTTCGGTGGCGCGCAAACCTTCCGCCTAAAGGCGGGACAACTTACCAAAGCCCCGAGCCACCTGGTTCGACTGTCTTG